>CAZLTS010000126.1:0-4131 GCA_964562495.1 uncultured Lachnospiraceae bacterium
TATAAGGAGGAACAGTAATGAACGAAATCATTAAGAAGATTGAAGAAGCACAGTTAAGAGAAGGCATCACAGAATTTAACGTAGGTGATACTATTAAGGTGCATGCAAAGATTAAGGAAGGAAACCGTGAAAGAGTACAGGTATTTGAGGGTACCGTATTAAAGAAGCAGGGCGGAAGCACAAGAGCTACATTCACAGTTAGAAAGACTTCCAACGGTATTGGCGTAGAGAAAACATGGCCATTACATTCCCCTACCATTGAGAAGATTGAAGTTGTTCGTCGTGGTAAGGTTAGAAGAGCAAAGCTGAACTACTTAAGACAGAGAGTTGGTAAGGCAGCTAAGGTAAAAGAATTAGTAAAATAGCATGTAAGCCTCGCTAGAAAGCGGGGCTTTGCTTTTATATTGGAGCAGTTATGTATTATAAAGAACGATGGACAGAGAATTTTTTTGCAGACCGCATCTTAAAATGGATTGTGGATTTGCTGGTTGTGGTCGTTATGGCATTTCTGGCAATTTGGTTTTTCGGTAAAGACATTACCGTAGATGGGAACTCCATGACGGAGACTTTAGAAAATGAGCAGGTCGTACTGCTAAATAGACTGGCATATGAATTAAACAGCCCTCAAACAGGAGATATCATTGCCTATCAGCAGGAGGGGGATACCCAGATTTCCCTGAAACGAATTGTAGCAGAGCCGGGGGATACAGTAGAGATTAAGGAAGGTGTTTTATATGTAAATGACACACCTTCTTCTTATAATACGGATAGAGATTTGATTGTGTACAGTGGAATTGCAGGAAATAAGTTTACAGTAGAAGATGGCAGCTACTTTATAATGGGTGATAACTGGAATAACAGTGAGGACAGTCGTTATAAGGAAATAGGAACAATTAAACAGGACGATATACTGGGTAAGGTGTGGCTTCGTGTGGCACCCTTTGCCAAGATAGGCCTGGTAAACTGATGAGGTGAATATGAATATACAATGGTATCCCGGTCATATGACCAAAGCCTGGCGTATGATGCAGGAGAATATTAAATTAATTGATTTGGTAATTGAGTTGGTAGATGCCCGGGTGCCTTTAAGCAGCCGGAATCCCGATATTGATAAATTAGGTACTAATAAAGCGCGGCTTGTTTTGTTAAACAAGGCAGATTTAGCAGATAGTAAGGAAACAGAGAAGTGGATTGCTTTTTTTAAGGAAAAAGGCTATTTTGCCATAGCTGTCAGTTCCCAAAGCGGTACAGGACTAAAGGCAATTAATGGAATCGTACAGGAAGCGTGTAAGGAAAAGATAGAACGAGACCGAAAACGTGGAATCTTAAACAGACCGGTTCGTGCTATGGTTGTAGGCATTCCAAATGTAGGAAAATCTACTTTTATTAATGGATACGCAAAAAAAGCCTGCACGAAAACAGGAAATAAGCCTGGAGTAACCAAAGGAAAGCAGTGGATTAAGTTAAGCAAACAGCTAGAGCTGTTAGATACGCCGGGAATTTTATGGCCGAAGTTTGAAGATCAGGCTGTGGGTATTAAGCTGGCACTAATTGGCTCTATTAATGATGAGATATTGAATTTAAACGAGCTGGCACTTCATGGAATTACCATGCTGCAGGAGAACTATAGTGGCAGACTGCAAGAACGTTATGGAGTGGATGAAAGCCTTACACCAGTTGACATTCTATCCGGCATTGCAGAGAATCGTAAGTGCCGCCTGAAGGGTGATGTGTTAGATGTGGACAAAGCAGCGGCTATCTTCTTAGATGATTTAAGAGGTGGCAGATTAGGCAGAATCTCTTTGGAACAGGCGTAATATGATTGTGGGGTAGATGGCATGGAGAAGCATAAGAAAAAGCAGAAAGTGAAGGAAGAAAAACAGCTTATTACAGAGGACAACACCATCAATAAAGACATGGCATGGGAGGTACTAAGAACCTTTCTTATATTAGGCGTTGTTATTCTGGCTTGTTTTTTATTTCGTCAGTATGTGCTGCAGCGTACCGTTGTAGTGGGACATTCCATGGAAGCTACTTTGCAGGATGGAGACAATCTGTTGGTGGATAAGATTAGCTATAATTTTAAGGACCCCCAACGGTTCGATATTATTGTGTTTCCTTATACGGAAAGCGATGGTACACAGGAGAAGCTGATTAAGCGGATTATTGGACTGCCCGGCGAGATTGTTTACATAGAGGATGGCGTAATTTACATTAATGGTTCTCCATTGGAAGAAAATTATGGTCTGGAAACCATGGAGGATGCAGGCTTTGCCAAAAGTCCTATTTCTCTGGGAACAGACGAGTATTTTGTATTAGGAGATAATCGAAATCACAGCGCAGACAGCCGGGAATTAGACAAGTATGGAAATCCAACCATTGGTCTTGTGAAACGAGAGCAGATTATTGGGAAAGCGTGGCTTCGTATTTTTCCCTTTGGAAAATGGGGTATTTTGGATTAGAAATCGCAGCAACAGAAAGGAAACCTTATGACTGCAAAAGAAATAAAAGAACAGTTAGAACAAGTTCAGATTTGCAAACTGCCGGATGCCCTGTTGTGCTATGCAGCTGATGAACGGGAAAGTGTAAAAAAGATACTTGTCACATACCAGAAGCGGTATGATAAATATATGGCAGAAGTAAACCGCATTTATGAAATGACCGCTTTTGAACGTCAATATGGGGATTGCGGTGGTTATATTGCAGGCATGGATGAGGTAGGAAGAGGTCCTTTAGCAGGCCCTGTTGTTACTTGTGCACTTATTTTACCGGCTGACTGCCAGATTCTGTATGTAAATGATTCTAAGAAGCTTTCCGAAAAGAAACGGGAGGAATTATACACACAGATTATGGAGCAGGCTGTGTCTGTGGGAATCGGTATTAATTCTCCGGGAAGAATTGATGAGATTAATATTCTGCAGGCTACCTATGAGGCTATGCGTCAGTCAGTATCTAAGTTATCTGTTCAGCCTAAGGTACTGTTAAACGATGCGGTACGAGTTCCGGGAATCCCGGATACCATTACGCAGGTACCTATTATTAAGGGAGATGCCAAAAGCCTGACTATTGCAGCAGCCAGTATCGTTGCTAAGGTAACAAGAGACCATATGATGGAAGAATATGATAAGGTCTATCCGGGCTATGGATTTGCTTCCAATAAGGGCTATGGCAGTGCTGCCCATATTGAGGCAATTCGCACCCTTGGACCAACACCTATTCATAGGCGGTCTTTTATACAGAATTTTATATGATACCAGGGTCAAAAGTGTCAAAAGCTGTTGTGCTTGCACAAATAAGCTTTTGACTTTATGACCCGCCCAAACATGAGGAAGTAGCAATTTACGTAGTAAATATGCGGATTCCGAATGTTTTAGAATTGCGAGAATTGCGAAGCAATGGAGCAATTCGTAGTATCATATGTAGAAAGTGTGTAGAAAGTGTGTAGAAAGAAGTGTGCAGGGTGAACAAAAGGGCATTAGGAGCGCAGTGGGAACAGGCTGCGAAGGCATATTTAATCAAAAAAGGGTACAGAATAACAGAGATGAATTACCGGTGCCGTCAGGGGGAAATTGACTTGATTGGTTATGATGCCGGCGTTTTGTGTTTTATTGAAGTTAAGTACCGTACTACCAGCTTGTTTGGTTCTCCCGGCGAAGCAGTAACGAGAAGCAAACAGCACAAATTAATGCTTACGGCCCGGCAATATATGTACAGTCATGGCTTTCCAACCCAGACAGTTTGTCGATTTGATGTGGTGTTAATATGTGGAGAGCAGTTTGAATTGGTAAAAAATGCATTTGACAGTATATTTTAGAAAAAGTAATGGCATGGTGTGAAAAATCACGCTGATGTGCCGATGAATGAAATGGAGGCTGCGTGTGATTAAGAAAACAGGAAAAAATGGAGTACCCTACCTAACCTTTCCGGTACTTGATGAGATAGATTGGATTGTAAATGGATTCTCTACAAGAGAGGGCGGCGTCAGCAAGGGCGACTGTGCTACCATGAATCTTAGCTTTACCCGGGGAGATGACCCGGATGCGGTTTATGAAAATTATGAGCGTATTGGGCAGGCAATCGGTTTTACAAAGGAACAGATTGTAACCTCTCATCAGACCCACACCACTAATG
>CAZLTS010000127.1:0-4075 GCA_964562495.1 uncultured Lachnospiraceae bacterium
GCACAGGCGCTGGTTCGTATTTTAAAGGAACCGAAGAATGCACTTGTGAAGCAGTATCAACGGTTAATGGAATTTGATGATGTAGAGGTTGAATTCCAGGATGAGGCACTGGAAGAGATTGCCAAGCTTGCGTTAGAACGAAAGACAGGTGCCAGAGGGTTACGTTCTATTGTAGAAGAAACTATGATGGATATTATGTATGAATTGCCTTCCGACGATAATGTAAAGAAATGTATTATAACAAAAGATGCTGTATTGAAATTAGAGGAACCACAGTTAATTTATAAGGCAGGATAATAGACGTGCGAACGGTTGTGCAGGCTCGATACGGTATGGCTTATGGCTGTACAGTCAGGCCTGCACTTTAGCATGTACGGAAATGGAGGTTACAAATGGAAACAATAAAATTGTTGCCGATTTTGCCGTTAAGACAAATGATTGTGCTGCCGGGGAATTTAAATCACTTTGATGTAAGCAGAAAAAAGGGAATACTGGCATTAGATGCCGCCATGAAGGATGAACAGCTTATCTTTGTGGTGGGACAGAAGAATGGAACGGAGCTTCCCAAAATCACCGATTTGTATTTAACCGGAACGGTTTGTAAATTAAAACAGTTAGTAAAGATGCCCAGGGGAACTACCAGGGTATTATTAGAAGGAATCTGCAGAGGTAAGATGGAATCCTTAGAGGAAGATGCGTTCCTTATGGGAGATGTGCGGCTTAGCCCTTCTATAAATGATGTAGATGAGCCAACCCAGGCGGCTTATGTTAGCATGTTAGGAGATTTGCTGGCAGCTTATTGTCAGGCAAATCCGGGATTTAGCAAGGATATTGCAAAAAAGCTTCTTGGAATCCAGAATATTAGCCTGTTAATGGATGAGCTTGTCATGCATCTGCCGGTGTCCTGTCAAAAACGTCAGGAATATTTAGAGGCTGATACCGTATCAGAGCAGTATGGCATGGTAAGTCATATGCTGGAGTGGGAGATTGAAGTCCAGACGATTAAAAAGAAGCTGCGAGAGCAGGTAGAAAAAAGTGTGGAGAAAAACCAGCGGGATTACATCTTAAGAGAACAGATTCGCATCATTCAGGAGGAACTAGGGGAAAATACGCCTGCTACAGAAGCCGAAGCGTTTTTAAAGCAGGTGGAGCAGCTAGACGCTACAGAGGAAGTAAAGACTGGAATTAAAAAGGAGATTAAGCGATTTCAAGGTCTGCCTGCCAATGCACCGGAAAGCAGTATTGTCCGCACCTATTTGGAAACAGTTGTGGAAATGCCCTGGACCCGGGTTAGTGAGGATTGTTACGATTTAAAGAAAGCAAGAAAGCAGCTGGAAAAGGATCATTATGGATTGGAAAAGGTAAAAGACCGAATTATGGAATTTCTAGCTGTGCGGAGTTTTACAAAAGGAAAAGGGGACAGCCCCATTATCTGTCTGGTAGGTCCTCCCGGTGTGGGTAAAACATCGATTGCCAAGTCTGTGGCGAAGGCATTGAATAAGGAGTATGTGAGAATTTCCTTAGGTGGTGTCCGGGATGAAGCAGAAATTCGAGGCCATAGAAAGACTTATATCGGTGCAATGCCCGGTCGGATTTCCAAAGGTCTCATTCAGGCAGGAACGGCAAATCCAGTGATGCTTTTTGATGAAATTGATAAAATGGCAAGTGATTATAAGGGTGATCCAGCATCTGCTATGCTGGAGGTGATGGACAGCGAGCAGAATAATCGTTTCCGGGATAATTACATTGAACTGCCTGTTGATTTATCTCAAGTGTTATTTATAGCTACTGCCAATGATATGCAGGGAATACCAGGTCCATTACGTGACCGTATGGAGATTATTGAAATTGGAAGCTATACGGCTAATGAGAAGCTGCATATCGCTAAAGAACATTTGTGGGCCAAGCAGTTGGAACGAAATGGGCTGGATAAATCTAAGCTCACTATTACTACAAAGACCATAGAGCGTGTCATCGACTGCTATACAAGAGAGGCGGGTGTGCGAGGTCTGGAACGTAAGCTGGCACAGATTTGTAGAAAGGCAGCCAGTCTGCTGGCAGAGGAACAGGCGGATAAGGTTAAGGTGACAGATAAGAATCTGGAAGAATTCTTAGGAAAGCCTGTATTTGTATCCAACAAAGAGAAAAAAGAAACAGAAGTAGGTATTGTAAACGGTCTGGCATGGACCAGCGTAGGGGGTGACACCCTGCAGGTGGAAGTCAATGTTATGGATGGACGTGGAAATGTGCAGATGACAGGAAAGCTAGGAGATGTTATGCAGGAATCTGTACAGATTGCAGTTTCCTACATAAGAAGCATAGCCAGACAGTACCACATAGATGGTGCCTTCTTTAGAAAGCATGATATCCATGTCCATGTTCCAGAGGGTGCAGTTCCTAAGGATGGACCTTCGGCAGGAATTACCATGGCAACAGCTATTTTATCTGCTATTACCAATATTCCGGTAAAGCAGGATGTGGCTATGACCGGAGAGATTACGCTGCGTGGTATGGTGCTTCCTATTGGTGGATTGAAAGAAAAGCTATTGGCTGCCAAGGTAGATGGAATGAAAACTGTTTGTGTGCCGGAAGCCAATAAGCGTGATGTAGAGGAAATCGATACAGAGATTACAGAAGGACTTAACATTGTTTATGTAAAACGAATGGATACAGTACTTCAAACAGCATTTGTGAAAGGAGAGAAGTAAGGCGTGGTTATAAAAAGTGTAGAACTGGAAACGGTATGTGGAATTACCAGTACCTTGCCACAGAATACCCAGCCGGAAATAGCTTTTGCCGGGAAATCCAATGTGGGGAAATCTTCTCTCATTAATGGATTGATGAATCGGAAGTCTTTTGCCAGAACGTCGGCACAGCCTGGAAAAACCCAGACGATTAATTTCTATCATATCAATCAGGAATTTTATTATGTGGATTTACCGGGGTATGGTTTTGCCAAAGTATCCAGAGAGGTGCAGGCTAAGTGGGGCACTATGATTGAACGATATCTGAATCAGTCCCGTCAGCTAAAGGCTGTATTTTTGCTGATTGACATCCGACATGCACCGGGAGCCAATGACAAACAGATGTATCAGTGGATTTTAGACCATGGATACGAACCAGTTATTATAGCAACGAAGCTGGATAAGATTAAACGAAGTCAAAAGGACAAGCAGTTAAAGCTGATTCGGACAGAGCTACAGGTGGTGCCGGGAACTAAGATTTTCCCGTTTTCTGCAGAGACCAAGCAGGGAAGAGAGGAAATCTGGAGCTTTATTGACACACTTGTAACAGAACCAGATATGAAAATGGAAGGGTAGGTGAGCACTGTGGCAATGGATTCGTCAACCTTATATAAATTAGTGATTTTATATATGTTGAACCGGGTAGATTTTCCTTTAACCAATACACAAATTTCCGGTTTCTTTTTAGAAAAAAATTATACCAATTATTTCACATTGCAACAGGCGTTAAATGAGCTAATTGAAGAGGATTTACTTACAACCAATAATGTAAGAAATACTACTTATTACCATGTGACTACAGAAGGGTACGAAACACTGGGGTATTTTAGAAATAAGATTCCGACTCCCATTATTGATGATGTAGATACATTTTTAATGGAGAATAAGTACGAGTTAAGAAATGAAGTAGGTACGGTTTCGGACTATTATAGAAATACCAATCAGGAATATATCGTACATTGTCAGGTAAAAGAAGGAAAATCCACTTTAATTGAATTAAATCTTGCAGTAACGACAAGAGAAGAAGCAGAAATGATGTGCAATCACTGGAAGGAGTCCAGTCAGGAGATTTACGCCTACGTCATTTCAAAATTATGTCATTAAGTAGATTGACATTTAACAGTAGTGCTGGTATTGTTACAGCAACAAAAAGATTAAACGGAGGAATTAAAATGAAATTAAAGAAATTCGTAGCAACTGCTCTAGCAGCAGTTATGGCATTATCCTTAAGTGCCTGTGGAGAAAAGTCAACAGAAAGCGACGCAACAAAGGCAGCAGACAGCAGTTCCGGCAGCAAGGCAACCCTTGTTATGGCAACCAATGCCGCATTT
>CAZLTS010000128.1:0-4072 GCA_964562495.1 uncultured Lachnospiraceae bacterium
CTATTATCATTGGAACTGTTGCAGGAACCATAATCTTAGGGGGGATTATCCTGCTTACCCGTAAGAAAATGATTGGCAGTATTGCATTTTTGCTTGTAGGTATGATTTATGTTTTGGCAGGTGCATTTTGGGGTGAAAGTCTGGAAACTGCACTGGGCTTTGGACTGGCTGGTGTGGGCCTATGGTATTTTTTTTCTAATCGATATGAAGCAGTTTTTAATCGCTTTCAGGGGGAAAGCAAATGGTGGTGGTTGTTACCTGCCGCAGGATTTGTTTTATGGCTAGAATGGTGTGGAATCTTGACAATATACAGATACTTATCTTTTTACACCCCCTCTTATGATTTTGGTATTTTTTCCCAGATGTTTTATTACATGAAGGAAACAGGAATCCCTTACACCACGTGCGAGCGGAGCGAATTGTTGTCCCATTTTGCAGTGCATATGTCGCCCACCTTGTATATTATGCTGCCTTTTTACTGGCTGTTTCCCAGTCCTATTACTATACTGGTTTTGCAGTTGTTAGCCATAGCCAGTGGTGTGATTCCGCTATGGAAGTTGGCTAAGAAATATCACCTGGTAAATGGGATTGTCGCATTGCTATGTGTGGTTTATTTATTGTATCCGGCATTTACTGGCGGTTTGTTTTATGATTTCCACGAAAATAAATTACTGGCTCCGTTGATTCTGTGGCTGTTGTATGCTATGGAGCAGCGCTCTAAAATCTGGTACTGGGTTGCTGTGATACTTACATTGGGAGTCAAGGAGGATGCAGCCATTTATGTTGCCTGTATCTCGTTATTCATGATTTTTTCTAAAAAAGGCTGGAAAAAGAGAACAGTTTCCTTCCTGCTTTCTGTCATTTGGTTTTTCGTAGTTGTACATTGGCTGAATACCTACGGGGATGGCGCAATGATGGGAAGATATGCCAATTTTGTTGGAAAAGAGGGGTCTATTGTAGACTTAGTGAAAAACATAATAAAAAATCCGGCTTATGTTGTGGAGGAATGCTTTACTGTAGATAAGATTCAGTTCTTATTGTGGATGCTGGTACCTCTGGCAGGCGTTATGTTTACAACGAAGCAGTTAAGCTGTTATCTATTGTTTATTCCCCTGTTGGTTATTAATCTAATGAGTAATAATGAATACCAAAGTTCCATTTTCTATCAGTATACTTATGGAAGCGGTGTTTTGCTTATTTATGTAACTATGGTTGTGCTGGCAAAATGGAAGAAATCGGCGCAGCTTCGTTGCCTGATTGCCATGATTTTGCTTTCGGCTACTTTATTTAGCAGTATTTTATCTCAGAAACTATATTATTATACTGCATATGATGAACAAAAAAATGCTACGATTTCCAGTAATTTGGACTTAATTCCTGCAGATGCTTCGGTAGAGGCGTCTACCTGGTTTGTGGCATATTTGTCTTCCAGAGAAGAAATATACAGCATGAAGAGCGGGGTAGTCCATGAAGTAAATGCCTACGTTTTTGATATGCGTTATAGTGAGTTTAAAGAGGAATTAGAAGTTCGGGAGTCAGAACTCATTGCACAGGGTTACAAACAGATATCAAAAGATACGGAGTATGTAGTTATTTACTACAAAGAAAACATCTCTAATAATAAGTGATGAAATATAAATAAAAGTGTTGCATAAATAATAAGTGTGGTGTATACTACCATATAACATCACATACAATTTATTACGCGTAAAAATGTATGATTGTTGGAGTCTAACATAGAAAGGAAAGATTGCATGACATATTGTACATTTGAAGAGGAACTAATGGAACAGGTATCTGGATATATGAAGATTACCAATCCAGATGCAACACTTAGGCTTGTGCCAACAGTGCGGAATAACGAACAGGAGGAACGGCTTCTGGTTATAGACAGCCCTGCATACAAGGAGTCTCCGGCTATACGGCTAAGGGAGCTTTATGCCAGTTGCACAGAGGAAGTTGAGATTGCAGCTGTGGCACAGCAGGTATGTCAAAGCGTAGAAGCCTATAAGGGAAATTTAAAGTTTGACATAGAGGAATTTTGGGACTTTGCCAAAGCGAAGGACAAGATTATCTTTCGTCTGATTCATGCCAGGAAGAATTGGAAACGGTTGAAAAATATGCCATATAAGCCGTATATGGATTTGGCAATTGTGTTTCTGTATCGTTTAGAACAGGTGCCTGAAGGAGAGGGTACTATTGCCATAACGAATGAAATTGCAGGCAAATGGCATACAACAGTGGAACAACTGTGGGAGCTTGCATGGGAGAACACACAGCGAATCTATGAACCGGAAGGAATGCCCCTTCAGTCATTTTTGCAGGAATTTAAGCTGGGTGATATGCCGGATACAGGGTTGTGGTTGCTTACCAACAAGCGAAGGTCTTTTGGTGCAGGTGTGCTGTTATATGACGGTGTCTTGGATGGATTTGCCAACAGGTTTCAGTCAGATTTTTACATATTACCAAGCTCAGTGCATGAGGTGCTGCTGTTGCCTATGGAACAGGATATGGAATTGGCAGATTTTCACGAAATGGTTCAGGATGCCAATAGCGAGGCGGTAAAGCCAGACGAAGTGTTGTCAGACCATGCCTATTACTACAGTCGGAAATTGCATAGAATCGTATATTAAAACAGGAAATGTAATTTTCTATAAAAAAACGCCGGCATCAGATAAGTACTGTAAAGTACCATATCTGATGCCGGCAAGAAGGTGAGATTTGCAATGCATCCACGATACATTCATACACCTGGCGGGAATCGAACCCACATCTTTGCCTCCGGAGGGCAACGCTCTATCCATTGGGCCACAGGTGCAAACCACAACAAAGCTATTCTACATGATAATTGCTGGAAAATCAAGAGGAAATATTGAAACTTCTTCATAAGTTTGGTATGCTTAAGACATGTTTAAGATAGTAAAAAGAATTGGTGAAGCAGAATGAAGTCGATGACAAGCGTCTGCGGAATGGAGAATAACATGGATAATAAACAGAAGCGAAGACGTGATTTGCAGAGAAAACAGGCACGTAGACAGATAAATAGGAATACATCAGGGGGACAGGCACCAAGGAGACCGACGGCTGCAGCACGTCGCCGTAGAAGAAGACGGGCTAGAGGTGTTAGCAGAGGAAATCGGGCAGCTACCATTCTATGTGCTGTGTTACTGTGCATTTTGCTTGTGGTTTTAATGGTAACCGTTATCATGCAGATGCACGCTGATAATCAAGAGCCTGAAACGACTACAGTAAGTGAGCCTGAGCTAGAGACTGACACAGAACTGGAAGGAGAATCGGAGGATACCACAGAAGCAGAGATTACCACTGTGGAAGAAGAGACTACGGTGAATGATTTAGTTGAGAATACCAATACGGATATTGACAAGCTGGTTAAAAAATATTTCAAGGCTAAGGCAGCTGCCAGTGAGAAGTCGTTAAATAAGCTGGTGGATAATCTGTCTGATGATGTAATGAAGGATATCAAAAACGAGAAGGAATACATTGAGTCCTATACGGTAGACAGCTTACAGTTAAAAAATGGTATGACAGAAAATACTTATGTGGTATATGCGTATTACCAGACGAAGTTTATGAATATTGATACTGCAGCCCCCAGCTGTACCATTCTGTATGTTGTGTATAATGAAGAGGATAAAAAGTGGTATATCCATGCGTGGACAGATGGCAGTGATATAGGCAGCTATATTACCTCACTAAACAAAGATGATGATGTGAAAGCGTTTTATAAAAAAGTGAATAAAGCGTTAAAGAAGGCAAGAAAGAAGGATGCTGATTTAGATGAATTCTGTGCTTTGTTAACTGGAGAATAGGAAAAAATGTGAAAAATAGCTAAAATAAGCAAAAAATAATTGCACCACAAGGAAATATGTACTATAATAATTCGGAGAGTTTATCTCAGATTACATATTTTTAAGGAGGACAAAAATCATGTCTTATGTTGACGAAGTCATTGATTTGGTGGTAAAGCAGAACCCTGCAGAGCCGGAGTTTCATCAGGCTGTTAAGGAAGTATTAGAATCCTTACGTGCTGTTATTGAAGCAAATGAAGAAA
>CAZLTS010000129.1:0-4069 GCA_964562495.1 uncultured Lachnospiraceae bacterium
CTGTAGAAGGTGGCGTTGGCGGTGTTGTTGGTGCAGCACTTCTTGGATTTATTTATGCAGCTGTTATATATGGAATTGGTGCAAAACAGGTGTGGACTTATCCCGTTATTTGTGCAGTAGGTGCTTTGATTTCCATGGTAGGTGATTTGGCAGCCTCTGCTATTAAGCGAAACCATGACATTAAGGATTATGGACATCTGATTCCGGGACATGGCGGTATCATGGATCGCTTTGACAGTGTAATCTTTACAGCGCCCATTATCTGGTTTTTATTATTGATTATGAAATAAAGTAGGTGATTTGGTGAAGAACATAGCAGTATTAGGCTCTACCGGTTCTATTGGAACGCAGACCTTAGAGATTGTAAGAGCCAATGCAGATTTTAATATTGTTGCTTTAGCGGCAGGTTCTAACATTACGTTGTTAGAGGCGCAGGTCCGGGAGTTTAAGCCCAGACTGGTGGCTGTATGGGCAGAGGATAAGGCAAAGGAATTGCAGATTGCCCTTAAGGATATGGATGTATCTGTTGTAAGCGGTATGGAAGGCTTGAAGGCATGTGCCACCATAGAAGAAGCAGATGTTGTGTTAACTGCTGTTGTAGGTATGGTGGGAATCCAGCCTACCATAGCAGCGATTGAAGCTGGTAAGGATATTGCCTTAGCCAATAAGGAGACACTTGTTACAGCAGGGCATATTATTATGCCTTTGGCGAAGAAAATGGGGGTAGGTATCTATCCTGTAGACAGTGAACACAGTGCTATCTTCCAGTGCTTAAACGGGGAGCCGAGAGGCGATATTGCGAAGATCCTTTTAACTGCCTCCGGTGGACCTTTTCGTGGAAAGACGAGAGAGGAATTAGTGGATATTACGCCCCAGCAGGCGTTAAAGCATCCTAACTGGGAGATGGGACGAAAGATTACCATTGATTCAGCAACCATGGTAAATAAGGGCTTAGAGGTGATTGAAGCCAAGTGGCTGTTTGGGGTATCTGTAGATCAGGTGCAGGTTGTTGTACAGCCCCAGAGCTTAATTCATTCTATGGTAGAGTTTCAGGACGGTGCCATTATGGCGCAGTTGGGCGTGCCAGATATGAAGCTTCCTATTCAGTATGCTTTAACCTATCCCCAGCGGCGAGCAATGGCAGGAGAGAAGGTGGATTTCTCAGCACTTACCGCCATTGATTTTGCTGTGCCGGATATGAATACCTTTCAAGGCTTGGCACTGGCTTACGAGGCAGGCCGGGCAGGGGGAAGTCTTCCTACGGTACTGAATGCAGCAGATGAAAAGGCAGTTGCCTTATTTTTGGAGCATAAGATTGGCTTCTTAGAAATTGCCGATTTGATTGCAGACTGCATGGCAGACCATAGAAATATATTAAATCCTTCTGTAGCGGAAATCTTAGAGACCGAACAGGAAACTTATGAAAGAATCCTTAAGCGTCTACAGAAGCATTAATTAAGGAGAAGGACGTAGCAACATGAGTGTTATCAGTATTATTATTGCAATTATTATTTTTAGTATCCTTGTAGTGGTACATGAGTTTGGACATTTTCTGTTGGCAAAGAAAAACGGCATTTACGTAATCGAATTTTCCGTAGGCTTTGGCCCCAGACTGTTAAGCTTCAAGAAGGGTGAAACCAGATATTCCTGGAAGCTGATTCCCTTTGGCGGCGCTTGTGCCATGTTAGGCGAGGACGGATTAAATGAGGAAAATGAGTTAGAACAAGGCTACGATATGGAACGGGCATTTCATAAAAAAAGTGTATGGGCCCGGATTTCAGTTGTAGCGGCAGGACCGGTTTTTAATTTCATTCTGGCGTTTGTTATGGCGCTGATTGTAATTGGCTTCGTAGGTAGTGACCCTGCTTATGTAGATGGTGTCACAGAGGGGTCTCCGGCTGCAGAGGCCGGTTTGCAGGAAGGGGACGTAATTACCAAGTATAATGGTAGCAGCGTATCTTTAGGCAGAGATATTTATTTAGAAGAATATTTAAATCCGGTCAGTGCGGATTCCCCCATTACCTTAACTGTAAACAGAGATGGAGAAACCCTTGATTTTACGATTCAGCCGGTAAAGAAAGAGAAGCAATATCTGGGCTTTCAGTATAATTCGGATACTACAGAGGCAAAGGTTACTGTTGTTGCAGGCGGTCCTTTAGAGAAAGCTGGGGTACAGGATAATGATGTGATTACGGAGATTGACGGTGTATCCATTGCTACAGGCGCTGACCTTACTGCTTATTTAAAGGAGAATCCGTTAACCGCAGAACCGGTCACGCTAAAGATCAAACGAGATGATACGGTAACGGAATATACAGTAACACCGGGAACGAACACTTACTACGAAACCGGTTTTTCTTATAACATGTATCGTTCTACAGAGGGAAACACTGGTCTTACTGTAATCAAGTATAGCTTTATTGAAATGGGCTATCAGGTGCGTACCGTATTTAAGAGTCTGGGTGCATTGTTTACCGGTAAGGTGGGTGTCGACCAGATGTCCGGACCGGTAGGAATCGTAGATGTAATCTCAGATGCAGTGGAGGAAACCAGCTCAGAGGGATTTGGCATCACAGTGCTTACCTTGTTTAACTTTATTATTTTATTAAGCGCAAACTTAGGTGTTATGAACCTGTTGCCATTCCCGGCATTAGATGGTGGACGTCTTGTATTTTTACTGATTGAAGCGGTAAGAGGTAAGCCCATTGCCAGAGAGAAAGAGGGTATGGTGCATTTCGTTGGTCTGATTTTATTAATGGCGCTTATGGTATTTATTATGTATAATGATATTGTCAGATTGTTCCAGTAGGAATCTGTCAGATGGAAATGAGGATAAAGATGGAAACAAAAACAGTACACATTGGAAATCGTGTTATTGGTGGCGGTAATCCTATACTGATTCAGTCAATGACCAATACCAAAACAGAAGATGTAAGTGCTACAGTTGCACAGATTCTGGCTTTAGAGGCTGCTGGCTGCGACATTATTCGTTGTGCCGTTCCCACTATGGAGGCTGCTAAGGCTTTCGCAGAGATCAAGAAGCAGATTCATATTCCGATTGTTGCGGATATTCATTTTGATTATAAGCTTGCCATTGCCGCTATGGAACATGGTGCAGATAAGATTCGGATCAATCCGGGAAATATTGGTTCTATGGAACGGGTAAAGGCTGTGGTAGATGTGGCTAAAGAGAGAAATATCCCTATTCGTGTGGGTGTAAACAGCGGCTCCTTAGAGAAGCCCCTGCTTGCAAAATATGGCGGCGTTACGGCAGAAGGAATTGTGGAAAGTGCACTTGATAAAGTAAAGTGCATTGAAGATATGGGGTATGACAATCTGGTAATCAGTATTAAATCCTCAGATGTATTAATGTGTGTTAAGGCCCACGAATTAATTGCTTCCAGAACGAACCACCCTTTACATGTGGGAATTACAGAGGCTGGTACGCTTATCTCAGGGAATATTAAGTCTGCCATTGGTTTGGGATTGATACTAAACCAGGAAATTGGTGACACTATTCGTGTTTCCTTAACCGGAGATCCTGTGGAGGAGATTAAGTCAGCCAAGCTGATTCTGCAGACACTGGGACTAAAAGAAG
This sequence comes from uncultured Lachnospiraceae bacterium, assembly GCA_964562495.1. Classification (GTDB taxonomy): domain Bacteria; phylum Bacillota; class Clostridia; order Lachnospirales; family Lachnospiraceae; genus CANQSA01. Next base: position 3,599 of record CAZLTS010000129.1, read on the forward strand.
GCGGTATTCGGGTAGTGTCCTGTCCTACCTGTGGACGGACACAGATTGATTTAATCGGATTAGCCAATCAGGTAGAAACTATGGTACAGAAATACGACCATTTAAATATTAAGGTTGCGGTTATGGGCTGTGCTGTAAATGGACCGGGCGAAGCCAAGGAGGCAGATATTGGCGTTGCCGGTGGTAAAGGGGAAGGACTACTAATCAAAAAAGGAGAAGTTATACGCAAGATGCCTGAAACACAACTGCTTTCTGCATTGGAGTGGGAGCTTAAAAACTGGCAGTCGTGACAAGGTTAGATTGGAGTAAATTAAATGGAAGCTGGAAAAGCATTTTTTGATGTCTTTTGTGACTTACAATTAAACGAAGATACCAGAGAGCTCTTTTCTACGGTTATAGTAAAACGTGTTACTACCAATCGGGAGAAGAGTTCTATTCGCATATATATTTTAAATCAATATTTAATTCATA
>CAZLTS010000130.1:0-4062 GCA_964562495.1 uncultured Lachnospiraceae bacterium
GATTACAACGAAGGATTTGTATTTCCGGGTGCAATAGACAAGGTAATCATGGCATGTGTAAATAGGCTTATTCTTACCTCTTAACACTTTAGCGATCTCAGATGATAAACGACCTAATGTATAACCTGTAGCATCAACTACATACCATTTTCTTTCAATTGTTGCTGGACTAGCCATAAATGTCTTCATTGGTTTTCCTCCTAAAATACTGATAATGCTTATTACATTACTGTTTCTATCTGGTAAAATGTGCTTCACCGGGGCTATGGTTCGTCACACTTACACGCTTTTAATGGTGTAACAGCCTTTTGACATGCTGTCACAGTTAGTTATTATATAATAGCCTTTGGGTACTGTCAACCCTATTTTTAATTTTTATTGCCATTTGCAGTTATCCTTCTATGGCCTGTGCGTAGGCTTCCGGCTCCAAAGCTTCATATAACAGTTTTACAAGGGTAAGCCCCTGTCCCGGTGCCTTAGGTCCTGCCGCCATGCGGTCTTTTGCTTCCAATATATCAATCATGTGTTCTGGTGGATAGACACCTAAACCAATTTTAATCAGGGTTCCCACTATAATTCGAACCATATTATATAGAAAGCCATTGCCTGAGATGGTAATGGTAATCACATCTCCCTCTTTTGTAAGCCTCAAATCGTAAATTGTCCGCACCGTTGTCTGCACCTGCGAGCCTAAGGAACAAAAGCTTTTAAAGTCATGTTCGCCAACCAAGTACGCACATGCCTGCTGCATCTTTTCCACATTTAAAGGCATAAACTCAAAATCGGTGTACAAACGCATAGTTGGAATAGGATGTCTGCGATTTAAAATCTGATATTGGTAAGTTTTTATGCTGTTTCCATAACGTGGATGGAAGTCTGCAGGCACTTCTCTTGATGCCTGAATGCGAATATCATTAGGAAGCTTCTGATTTAAGGCATAGGAAAATTTATCACCAGGAATACGACTGTTGGTATCAAACACTGCCACGTTTCCCAGAGCATGTACGCCTGAATCGGTACGGCTGGCGCCAATAACAGCAATTTCTTCTCCAGTTAGGGTACAAAGTGCCTTATTGATAATTTCCTCCACAGTAATGCCATTTATCTGAATCTGCCATCCACAATAATTCGTGCCGTCATATGCAATTGTAAGCATAACTCGCTTCATCGTGTTCTCCATTCTACGGGGATTCATACTCCCTGCTTAAATACTGAAAAAAGGAAATACATCATAAGCTACTAGCAAATGATTTACTCCAATCACAACTACCAGGTACAAAACATAGACACCATAGGTAACCGCATCGCGTCTTACATATTTCAATGGATGCAGCTTTGTTCTGCCTTCCCCTCCCTGATAACACCTAGCCTCCATGGCATTTGCTAAATCTAGTGCACGACGAATTGCGGATACAAACAAAGGTATAAACAGGGGAATCATAGATTTTACCCGCTTAATCAATCCACCAGATTCGAAATCTGCACCTCTTGCCATCTGTGCCTTCTTAATCTTATCCGTTTCCTCCATTAAGATAGGAATAAACCGCAGGGCAATGGACATCATCATAGTGATATCATGAACCGGAACATGTAGTTTATTTAACGGTCGAAATGCCTTTTCCAATCCATCTGCTAAATCTGTCGGTGCAGTAGTCAATGTCATAAGGCTGGTTCCTATCACTAGATAGATTAGCCGTATTCCAAGAAAAATAGCCTTCTTAAGTCCCTCTACTGTAATGGTAATAAACCAAAAATGAACAAGCGTCTTTCCCTGAATAAAAAACAGGTTAAACACAACACTAAACAACAGTAAAAACAAAATGCCGCGGATGCCTTTTAGTAACAGACGGATGGGAACCTTGGATAGCTTCAAGGCTGCTATCAGACACACTGTAATCACACCATATACAAAATAATGTTTTGTTATAAATAAGGATATAATAAATACTAAAGTTCCAAATAGTTTTACTCTGGGGTCCAATCGATGCACCACAGAATCCACAGGATAATATTGTCCGATTGTTATATCTTTCATGCCTTAAACCACTCCACAACTGCTTCTTTCGCTTCTTCTATGGTCGTTATAACCTGTTTACCACCAATTCCCAACGCTTCTAACTGTTCCATATCATAGGTAATCTGAGGTGCCCGTAGGCCTATGGCTTCCAACTCCTTATAATGGGCAAATACGTGCTTAGGCGTGTCATCATATACAATCTGACCATGATCCATTACAATCAAACGCTCCACATACTTGGCCACATCTTCCATGCTATGGGATACAAATATAACACTCATATTTCCTTGCTCATACAAGCCACGAATCAGCTTTAAAATAGCATCCCGCCCCTTAGGGTCTAAGCCGGCAGTTGGCTCGTCCAGAATTAAAATCTCCGGTTTCATAGCCAGCACACCTGCTATAGCAACCCGGCGTTTCTGTCCTCCTGACAGCTGTAAGGGTGACTGTTCATACAAATTCTTGGGAATCTCCACCTGCACTAATGCGTCCTTTGCCCTTTTTACTACCTCTTCCTCTGGAAGTCCCAGATTACGCGGTCCAAAACACACATCAGATAATACATCTGCTTCAAACAACTGATATTCCGGGTACTGGAACACCAATCCCACCTTCTTCCGAAGATCTGGCAGATGAAACTGTTCATCCTGTATATTGATTCCGTGGAAGGTAATGGTGCCGCTTGTAGGAGTTACTAATCCATTGAGATGCTGCATTAACGTAGACTTGCCAGAACCTGTATGACCGATAATGCCAATACATTCATGACTTCCTATATGGAGATTAATATCCTTTAAGGCATGGATTTCATAAACTGTGCCGCTACCATATGTATAATTTACACTAGATAAATCAATTGCCATTTTCCAATCCTTTCTTGTCTATGACCTAAGGTAAATGAAATCCAGATGCCTTAAGCCTTTGCAGCTCACTTTTTAGTTCCTCTATAGTTAAGATACCCTGCGTTACAGGAATACCTGATTGTTCTAATTCATATGCCAACTCTGTTACCGAGGGAACATCCAGTCCATAGGACTTTACCTTCTTTACATCTGTAAATATTTCTCTTGGTGTTCCTTCCATTACGATTTTACCATCATCCATGACAATTACCCGGTCTGCATATAAGACTTCATCCATGTGATGGGTAATTAGGATAACCGTTACTTTTTCCTGCTGGTTTAAACGACGTATAGTCTGCAGTACCTCCTTACGGCCACTGGGATCTAACATGGCTGTAGGTTCGTCAAGCACAATACACTTAGGGTGCATAGCCACAACACCTGCTATGGCTACACGCTGCTTCTGTCCTCCAGACAAGCGGTTAGGAGAATGATACCGATAAGCTGTCATACCCACTGCTCCTAAGGCATATGCCACCCTTTCCCAAATCTGTTCCGTTGGGATTCCAATATTCTCTGGTCCAAAGGCGACCTCTTCCTCCACTACATTGGCAATAATCTGATTGTCTGGATTCTGAAATACCATACCCGCACTTCTTCGGATATTCCATTTATTTCCATCGTCCGCTGTATCCATGCCATTAACCCATAAGGTTCCTTCTGTAGGCTGCAAAAGTGCATTCAAGTGACGCGCCAATGTCGATTTACCAGAGCCATTATGTCCTAAAATGGCTACAAAACTGCCTTCTTCAATTTCAAAATCAATTCCATCTATAGCACGAAAAGTATGTTCTACTTCATTTTCATCAGTTTCCACAAAATCGTGCACCAGTTTACGTCCCTTAATAAACTGCATACATTCCTCCATATCGAAGCATTTCCTGTTAAATACAAAACGAATCGGGTTCAGTTCCCTAAACCCGATTCACATATCATTAATCCTATTATACTAACTCTAATAAAACTTCCATTGCTGCGTCGCCCTTACGCTGACCAATCTTGATGATTCTTGTGTAACCACCATTACGATTTTCATACTTAGGAGCGATTTCGTCAAATAGTTTAGCAACTAAGTCAACGCTTTCAACAGTTGCCTTCTTGTTCTCTCCAACAACAGTCTTAGTTGTAGGATATAAAACCTTT
>CAZLTS010000131.1:0-3971 GCA_964562495.1 uncultured Lachnospiraceae bacterium
CTTCTGGCAGAAGGCAAGATTGCAGAAGGAGAGCAGATTAACGTTACCGTTCCTACAGGTAATTTTGGTAACATTCTGGCTGCTTACTATGCAAAGAATATGGGACTTCCTATTGATAAATTAATTTGTGCATCCAATGACAATAAGGTATTATACGATTTCTTTGCTACAGGCTGCTATGATAAGAACAGAGAATTTATTTTAACTACTTCACCGTCTATGGATATTCTGATTTCCAGCAATCTAGAGCGTCTGATTTATAAGATTGCAGGTGCAGATGCACAGAAGAATGCCGCATTTATGAAGGCATTAAGTGAAGAAGGCAAGTATGAGATTACAGCAGACATGAAAGCTGCATTAAAGGACTTCTATGGTAATTATGCAACAGAAGCAGAGGTTGCAGAGGCGATTAAGAAGCTGTACGAAGATACCGGATACGTAATTGATACCCATACTGCAGTAGCAGGTAAGGTATATAGTAAGTATGTAGCCGAGACAGGTGACACGAAGAAAACTGTAATTGCTTCTACAGCAAGTCCGTTTAAGTTTACCAGAAGTGTTATGAAAGCCATTGATGAGAAGTACGATGCCATGGAGGATTTTGCTCTGGTAGATGAATTATCTAAGATTGGCAACGTTAAGGTTCCAAACGCAATTGAAGAAATCAGAACTGCTCCAATTCGTCACAATACAGTTTGTGAAGTGGCAGAGATGGAAGCTGTTGTTAAGAAATTCTTAGGAATTGCATAGAGAACAGTGCTGTTATAGAGAAGGAGGTATTGCTTATTGGCATGCCTCCTTTCATCATATAGAAACCAGATGATGTTCACTTAAGCGTCACATTGGATTTTTATAATACCTAAGAATTCTTTAAACAGGAGGTATGTATGTTTCATATACTGGTTGTTGATGATGAAGTGAAGATTCGCACGATTATCCGCAAGTACGCTGAATTTGAAGGCTACACGATTACAGAAGCGGAAAATGGCATGGAAGCCATTGCTCTGTGCGAGAAGGAAGAATTTGATTTAATTATTTTGGATGTCATGATGCCGGAATTAGATGGTTTCTCTACTTGTCGTGAGATTAAGAAGCGCAAGGACATTCCTGTGATTATGCTGTCGGCAAGAGGTGAGGAATACGACCGGATTCATGGCTTTGAGCTGGGCGTGGATGACTACGTGGTGAAGCCTTTTTCGCCTAAGGAACTTATGATGCGGGTAAATGTAGTGGCTTCTCGTCATAAGAAGAACGAAGAGGCACAGACAGACCACGAGATGTTTGAGAAGGAAGGCCTTGTAATTGATTTCACAAGCCGTCAGGTATTTATTGATGGTGAGAAAGCCAATATGACACCTAAGGAGTATGAGCTTTTATTTTTCTTAGTGCGTAACAAGGGAATCGCTCTTACCAGAGAGAAGTTGATTACTGACGTATGGGGCTATGACTATTTTGGTGATGACAGAACACTGGATACCCATATTAAGCTTCTTAGAAGCAGCTTAAAGGAGTATCGGAAGTTTTTGGTTACATTAAGAGGAGTGGGATACAGATTCGATGCGTAGAAAAATAAGTATCAAATGGATTCTGTTTGGTACGATGGGCATTTTTATTGTAATTTTGCTTGTGACATTGTGGCTGTTACAGACGGTGTATTTAGACAATTTCTACCAGTACATTAAGAAAAAAGAGATTAATAGTGCTATGGAAACTGTGGTTACGGTGGCTGATTCCGATGAGTTACAGACTACACTTGATAGCTTGGCAGATGGCTATGGAATCTGTTCCATTGTACAGGATTCCTCAGGAAATGAGATTGCCAGTGCAGAGGCGACCATGGCTTGTGCCATTCACCGTTATAATTCCTTTGTGTTTGCCAATTATCGTGCGGCGGCAGATAAGGAAGATATGGTATCAGTAACCTTTGAACGTGGTTTCGAGTCATCGCCTCAGCGTAAGGACGGCATAAGTGAAAGTATCGGTGGAAGACAGTCAGACAAAGGAACTACTGAGGATGTGTTCAAGGACATGCCTGCAGACGATGATTACCAGCGTATGCTTTTAGTTAAGAAGGTAACTACTTCAGAGGGAGCTCGGTATATCTTCTTAAATTCTGTGATTTCGCCTGTAGATGCCACTGTGCATACGGTACGGATTCAGCTTATTTATGTATCCGTCATTATGCTTGTATTTGCAGCCATTATAGCCATTATATTGTCAAATGTTATGGCAAGACCAATTATTCGATTGAATCAGTCTGCTAAGTTATTAGGTAAGCGGGACTTCGATGTTAAGTTTAACTCCCATGAATACAAGGAGGTGGCTGAGCTGTCAACCACACTAAACCATGCAGCGAAGGAACTGGGGAAGGCAGAGAATCTACAGCGGGAGCTGCTGGCTAACGTGTCCCATGATCTTCGCACACCCCTTACTATGATTATGGCTTACGCCGAGGTTATGCGAGACCTGCCGGGAGAAAACTCTCCGGAAAATGTGCAGGTTATTATAGATGAGACGCAGCGTCTGACGAGACTTGTGAATGATATGCTTGACATCTCGAAGATTCAGGCAGGTGTAGCGGATATTAATAAATCCGTTTACAATCTGACTGGTAGTATCGGCGCTGTGATAGACCGCTATGGTAAGCTCATGGAAAATAAAGGGTATCGGATTACCTTTTCCTATGATGGCGCGGCTTATGTAGAGGCTGATGAACACAAGATGTATCAGGTAATTTATAACCTGATTAGTAACGCTATTAATTATACTGGAGATAACCACCAGGTGGATGTAAGACAGACCATTATGGGAAACAAGGTGAAGATTCAGGTAGTGGATTATGGCGAAGGCATTCCCAAGGAAGAACTGGAGAATGTATGGGAACGTTATTACAAGGTAGATAAAACCCACAAGCGTGCTATTATGGGTACAGGTTTGGGACTGTCTATTGTTAATAATATATTAAAGCTTCACAACGCTACCTATGGGGTAGAGAGTACACTGGGAGAAGGTAGCTGCTTCTGGTTTACCCTGGATACTGTGGACGGAAAGGAAAAACAGAATGGCAATTGAAACCTTTAAACGGTATGAAAAGAAATTTCGGATTGACGATGACCTGTTTCATCAGATTGTAGAACGGATTTCTACCCATATGGATCCGGATGCCTACAATCTAAATGGACAAACCTACAAAATCGCCAATATATACTATGATACAGACACAGACTGGCTTATTCGTAATTCCTTGCAAAAGCCGGTTTACAAAGAAAAACTGCGTTTACGTGCTTATGGCGTTCCGAAAATGGATGATAAGGTCTTTCTGGAAATTAAGAAAAAGTATAAAGGTGTAGTAAATAAACGACGCTCCAAGCTGATACTTAAGGAAGCCTATGAGTTTATTAAAACCGGACAGATGCCACCTAAGCAGCCCTTTATGAACATGCAGGTTGTATCAGAATTGGCATATTTTCTGCAGGTGTATCAGGTTCATCCGGCTGTATATTTAAGCTATGACCGATTCGCTTTCTTTGATAGAGAGGATCCTGATTTTCGCGTCACCTTCGACCGGAATATTACAACCAGACGGGAAAATCTCCATCTAGAAGCAGGCTCCTACGGAAGTCAGTTACTTCCAGAAGGACAGTGGATTATGGAAGCTAAGACCCGCATTGCACTGCCTATGTGGTTTACAGATATCTTGTCTGAATTTAACGTGTACTCAGATTCATTTTCTAAATATGGAACGGAGTATGCCAACTACAGCCTTGGCGCCGATTACAGCCTTGGGCAGTTGGATAGAAAACAAGCGTAGAAGTCTTGCAATATAAAGAAACAAATTAAGTAATAAGGAGAAAATAAGAAATGTTTGAATCAATTTTACCAACCGAAGGTATCGAAATTAAGAGCGCCCTGGTTTGCCTGGGTGTTGCTCTGATTTTTGGACTATTACAAAGTATATTTTATATGATTAG
>CAZLTS010000132.1:0-3940 GCA_964562495.1 uncultured Lachnospiraceae bacterium
ATTTGACCGTAAGAATTATTTCTATCCGGATAATCCGCAAAATTACCAGATTTCTCAGTTGTATCAGCCTATTTGCAGAAATGGTTATGTGGAAATTGATACACCGGACGGCCCTAAGAAGATTGGTATCCATGAAATTCATATGGAGGAGGATGCCGGTAAATTAATCCATGATGACTGGGATGAAACCTCTTTAGTTGATTTTAACCGTTCCGGCGTGCCGTTAATTGAAATTGTATCAGAACCAGATATGCGTAGTGCAGAGGAAGTAATTTCTTATTTAGAGAAGCTGCGTTTGATTATTCAGTATCTGGGTGCTTCTGACTGTAAACTAAATGAAGGCTCTATGCGTGCCGATGTGAATCTGTCTGTAAGAGAAGTGGGCAGTACAGAGTTTGGCACCAGAACAGAAACTAAGAATTTGAATTCCTTTAAGGCTATTGCACGTGCCATTGAGCATGAACGGGAACGCCAGATTGATTTGTTGGAAGATGGCAAACAGGTTGTACAGGAAACCCGTCGCTGGGATGACAATAAGGAGTATTCCTATGCTATGCGTTCTAAAGAGGATGCACAGGATTACCGTTACTTCCCGGAACCAGATTTGGTGCCGATTCATATTAGTGAGGAATGGTTAGAGCAGGTTCGAAAGGCACAGCCAGAGTTTCGTGACGCTAAGAAGGCTCGCTATCAGAAGGAATATGAACTGCCGGAGTACGATGCTGATATTATTACCGGTTCTAAGAAACTGGCAGATATCTTTGAGGCTACTGTTGCACTAGGTAAGAAACCCAAGGAGGTCAGCAACTGGCTTATGGTTGAAACCATGCGTCTGTTAAAGGATGGCAACATGGAGCCGGAACAGATTATATTCTCACCGGAGAATCTGGCGAAGTTAATCGGACTGATTGAAGACAATACCATTAACCGTACTGTTGCTAAGGACGTATTTGAACAGGTATTTAAGGAAAATGTAGATCCGGTTGCCTATGTAGAAGAAAAGGGACTGAAAATGGATAATAATGCAGATGAGCTTCGCAGTACCATTGAAGCCATTGTGGCAGCCAATCCTCAGTCTGTAGCAGATTATAAGGCCGGCAAGCAGAAGGCTATGGGCTTCTTAGTAGGTCAGACCATGCGTGCTTCTAAGGGTAAGGCAAACCCTGCTATGGTAAATGAAATTCTGTTAGAAATTCTATCAAAATAAATAAGAAATTAGATTACAATGCCCGTTACAGGAAAAAATGTAGCGGGCATTTTTATTAGGGGGTTTACATGGAAAATAAATATCGTTATACTGAACATAGAGGCGTAATTTACGCATAGGATCAGGGTGTTTTACATAGGAAATTCCTATAACTTCGGTATGGAATGGAGAATACGATGAGTGAAGAGAGAAGGAAACGGATACAAATGGTTGCAAAGCAGCGTGCAGTCAGTCAGAGAAATGCTGCCCGCAGAGAGAATCAGCGGCTTCTGGAAGCAGCACAGGAGGCAAATGGAACAAGAATTAGACCGACACCACAGACACAAGGTGCCAGAGTACGGGCGCATAGGCGGAGACGGAGACGACGTCGGCAGAGTACATGGATGACGTGGCTTCCTGTGGGAATTGCCATTTTGATTTTACTGGCGGTTATTATTCCTATCTTTTTGTCCATGCGTCATAAGAACATTGACGCAGATACGGCGGGCAATCAGGCAAAGGCAGAGGAAACTACCATTTCCATAGATAAGGAAGGATTACTACAGAAGGCGGGGCTTTTGGCTGCCCAGTATAATTACGGAAAAGCGATTAAGGTATTAGATCAGGTGATTGCAACAGAGCCGGACAATGAAGAGCTGCTGGCTATGAAGGTTAAGTATACAAGAAAGAAAAGTCAGTTGGTTGAATATACCGGCGAGATTTATCATGTATTTTTTCATCAGCTTATGGTAGATACAGAACGGATTTTTAGTGAGGAGAATAAGGCAGACTGGGCAGCAAATAATTCTGTTATGACAGGTTTAGATGAGTTTAATAAGATACTGCCACAACTGTATGAAAATGGCTATGTCCTTGTTAATTTTGACCAGATATATAGTGTGAAAACAGACAAGAAAGGCAATACTACTTTAAAAAAGAAGAAGCTTATGCTGCCGAAGGGGAAGAAGCCTTTGATTCTATCCCAAGATGATGTGAATTTTTATCAGAAAACCACCATTCAGTGGGGTGGCTATGGGCAGAAGTTTGTGCTGGACGAGAATGGTAATGTTAAGGTTTTATACATTGATGAAGATGGCAATGAGCTGGTTGGCGACTATGATTTGGTTCCTGCATTGGATACCTTCCTGGATGAGCATCCGGATTTCTCTTATCGAGGTGCTAAAGGGTATGTTGGCCTTACCGGATATGATGGTGTCTTGGGATATCGTGTAAACAGCGACCAGAAGGATTCCCCTACCTATGCGGAGGATGTAAAGACTGTAACAGCTATCGCTGATGCTATGAAGGCAGATGGCTGGAAGTTTGCCAGTCATAGCTATAGTCATGGACAGATGAGTTATCAGACTGCAGAGGAAATCGATGAAGATGCTACCTGGTGGGAAGAACAGGTGGCGAATATTGTAGGGGAAACCAATGTATACCTGTTCCCTTACGGGGACTGGGGACAGTATAATGAAACCACAGCCACAGAGAAAATGGATGTACTGAAACAGCATGGATTTGTTTTTATGAACGGCGTGGGGGCTTATACCTATAACCGGGAATATTCGGATTATCTCTTTATGGACCGGTGCAATCTGGACGGTCAGTGTATGTATAACCGGGCAGAACTTTTGTCCCAATATTTTGATGTCAAGAAAGTTTGGGATGATAACCGGCCAGAGGAAGGGTTAGCTTACTAAAAAACTATTTGATTTTAGAAAAGAGTATGCTATAATGGGCGGTAGCGAGCCGAAACAGGGAAAGGTCTGTTTGCGGTCAGCAGGATTTCATTTTAAGCAAAGGAAAGGTGTGTATCCATGAAAAAAGAAGAATTGCTATATGAAGGAAAAGCTAAGAAAGTATTTAAGACAGATGATCCAGATGTATTAATCGTGGATTATAAGGATGATGCAACTGCATTTAATGGTGAGAAGAAGGGCACAATTGTTGGAAAAGGCGTTATTAATAACCGCATGACAAACCATGTATTTAAGCTGTTAGAGAAGGCTGGTGTTCCAACACATTTGATTGAAGAGTTAAGCGACAGAGAAACAGCTGTTAAGAAGGTTGAGATCGTTCCTTTAGAGGTAATTGTTCGTAACGTGGCTGCAGGAAGCTTTTCTAAGCGTTTAGGCATTGAAGAAGGCAGACAGTTATTAGCACCTACCTTAGAGTTTAGTTATAAGGACGATGCACTAGGCGATCCGTTAATTAATGATTATTTTGCGATTGCTATCGGTGCAGCAACCAGAGAAGAGATTGATAAGATTACAGAGTACACATTTAAAGTAAATGATGTATTAAAAGAGTACTTCTTAAATGCAGGCATGAAGCTGATTGACTTTAAGATTGAGTTCGGTCGTTATCATGGTGACATTATTTTAGCAGATGAGATTTCTCCGGATACATGCCGTTTATGGGACGTAGATACAAACGAGAAGTTAGACAAGGATCGTTTTAGAAGAGATTTAGGTAATGTTGAAGAGGCTTATAACGAAGTATTTAAGCGTTTAGGAATTGACTAAGATAGAGATTAGAAAGGAATATGTATATGAATCATATTCAGATGAATCGTGAACGGGACGAGGATACATTACACGAAGAATGTGGTGTATTTGGAATGTATGATTTTGACGGTAATAACGTGGCATCCAGTATTTATTATGGCCTGTTTGCGTTGCAGCACAGAGGTCAGGAAAGCTGCGGTATTGCGGTCAGTGATACAGAAGGTCCTAAAGGACAGGTTTTGTC
>CAZLTS010000133.1:0-3937 GCA_964562495.1 uncultured Lachnospiraceae bacterium
TACAATAAACAAAAACGAGAAAGGTAGTACGAAATGAGTCAGGAAAAAGTGGATCGTTATAAAAAGTCGAAGGCAAATCGTAAGAAAGAGCTGAAAAAGAAGAAACGGAGACGTGTTTATGGTTATATTTGCGGCACAGTTGTTACGTTGCTGGTTCTGGCATTTTTAGGCTGGTCTGTATGGCGCACCTTTATTAAAGATGATACTACATCAGACAGCAGTACTTATACGTTATCAGAAGAAGAATTATCTTCTATATTAGCTGCTACTACCGAGGAGACAACAGTAAATGCGTTATTAGCTGAAACTGATGAGGATTCTGATTCTACAGACACAGATACCATTACCTTATCAGATGAGGAAGTATCTTCTATATTAGCAGAGACAGAGACATCTAATGATACAGCTACAGATTCTGGAGAAACGGAAGCGGAATAAGAAAATAGATTATACGAAATGGTGCAAGAGCCCTTGAGAGATTTCTTTCAGGGGCTTTTGTTGATTTGAAGTGAAGTACAAATTGTACCCCACTGAGAGGAAATGTATATTTATGCATATTTGGGGTTGAAATATACATTTTTCTATGTTAGACTAATTTACGTCTATGACAGTTAGAACGTTTCAATATGGAGGAAGTACGAATGAAGCATTTTGTTAGTTTAAAAGATTACACAAAAGAAGAATTAATTGGAATTTTAGATATGGCTTTAGATATGAAGCAGAACCCTAAGGCATACAGCAACCGTCTGGCAGGAAAGAAGATTTATACATTATTTGAGAAAACCTCTACCAGAACCTTTTTATCCTTTGCCACAGGAATCACAGAATTAGGTGGTTCTTATTTTAATCAGAACTGGAGTGACAGTAACTTCGTTTTAGGAGAAACTGTTTCAGAAATTAAATATGTTGGCAGAAATGTAGACCTGATTATGGCACGTTTAAAGAAAAGTGAAACCACAGATTTATTTGCCAAACATTCTACCGTACCTTTTATTAACGGTTGTGATAACACATTTCACCCTTGTCAGGCTATGGCGGATATGTTAACATTAAGAGAGAAGACGGGAAGCTATCAGCCATCTATTTTGTATATTGGCGCTAAAAATAATGTATTTAATTCTATGCTGGAATTATTTACGAAGCTGGGTGCTACAGTATACGGCTTAACACCACTTACCAATGTAATGGGCGTGGATGACAGCTTCTATGAAGAAATGAAGGCAACCGGACACTATGTAGAGGTAGCAGTAGATGCATCTCGTGAAGTGGTTAAGGATATTGTTAAGAAGGTGGATGCTGTTTATACAGACACTTGGCTTGATATGGAATTTTTCAACAATCCAGAATATGCAAAGCAGAAGGAAGAGATTTGTGGAAAAATGATGCCATATCAGATTAACTTGGATTTGATGGAAGGTAGTAATGCGATTGTTCTGCACGATATGCCTATGCATGCAGGATTTGAAATTTCCCAGCCTGTGATTGATGCTTATCTAGAGCATATCTTAGATCAGGCGGAGAATCGTCGCCATGCAGAGAAGGCAGTAATGGTATATCTAATGGAGCAGTAGTGTTACACAGGGTACAATATGGAAGAGTATAGTACAATTCGAAAAATATGGGGTGTCATATACCCGTTGTTAATTTATTTAATGCTGGATGTGGTTGTCAACTTTTTCGTTGGCGCCATATTAGGCGTATGGTTTTTAATTACCAATAAGGGTAGTTATTCAACGGCTGCGCTGGGGGTGGCTTTTAGCAAGTATCTGGAACAGCAGAGTACGTTGATATTGTTGGTTGTAGCCGTTGTATTAAGTCCTATTTTTTATTTTCTGTACCGTAGAGATGCTAAGAGTAAGTATTTTACCTGCGGCAGAAAACGTGTGCATATTGTAAATTACGTTTGGTTGATTCCACTGACTGTGGCTGTCTATTTATTTGTTAACCAGATTATTCTAGCTGTGGCAGCTATGCTTCCAGAATCCTCTCTTGCGAGTTTTGAGAAGGTAAACGAGAGTCTGACCTCTGGTCATCCACTTGTTCAAGGATTGACGGTGCTTTTATTTTCACCTATTGTAGAGGAACTTTTGTTTCGGGGAATTGTTTACCGACGACTAACTGTACTGGTTGGCAATGTAGGCGGAATCATAGGCTCAGCACTGCTGTTTGGCGTTTTTCATGGGAATCTGATTCAAGGCATTTACGCCTTTATTGTAGGTGTTATGCTTGCATGGATTTTTTATAAGTATCAGTCCATTTACGCACCCATTCTTATGCATATGGGACTGAATGGAATCGCTCAGTTGATTCGATATATTCCCTTGGATGAGTATATCTACAGTCATGCAGTTGTAAAGTGGATTGTGATTGTAATTGAAGTAGTAATTATTGCCATTTGTTTAAAAGAGATTATGAAAATAAAACAGGAAACAGAATCATAAGTGAATTTAATTAAAAACAAGGCTGCCGCTTTAAGATTTTTCAATCGTTAAAGCGACAGCCTATTTTGACACCACCTATAATGCAAATACCGATGTCTCAATATTATGTCACGTACATATCCTGGTGCCTAACTTAAATGTCAACGTACAGTACCTACCTGATGCCTAACTGAAATGTCATGATATTATTATATCAACCCGATGTCCAACTTAAGAGTCATGGTACATGTACTAACCTGATGTCTAACTTAAATGTCTTTGTACTTACCTGTTGTCGTGTGGTGTGCCTAGAATATAGCGTACTTTTATAATTAAATCAATAGCTTTCAACAAACTGTCATTTACAGTTTTGCTAATTTAAAATGACATTTAAAATCTTTGTTATTGAACTTACTTTCATTTCAGTCTATAATGGGTGAAACGAGAGGGTAAAGCAAAAAAACTCCTGGACGTGGGTTTTAGAAGGGAGGAATTTTTATGCTTTTTGCGGATAAATTAAAGATTCTCATGGATATTACGAATACAAGCAATAAGGCACTGGCGAAGCATCTGATTGTAGATCCGTCTATGATTAGCCAGTTACGAACTGGTGCACGACGTGTTACGAAGAAGAATATCCATGTAAAAAATATGGCATTTTATTTTGCTCAAAAGTGTCAATCACCGTCTAGAATGCTGGCATTACATGAACTGATTCAAAAGGAGGAGTTAAAGAACGAGTGCTCCGTTGCCAGATTAAGTGATATTATTTATGAGTTTCTTATGAATGATAATACAGACGATTCTGCAGGGAATTCTCCGTATGGGGCAGAGTGGGAGCTCTATAAACACAATCCCCGGGTTCGGAAGGCGGAGCTTCAGCAGTATGAATTTACGCAGTGCGGTTTTAAAGTATGCGACAGCTTGGATGAAAAAAAGTGTTATATGAAGAAGCTTTTTGAATATTATTTAACACTGGAAACGCCCAATGTCATTTACTTTGCATCGGAGGAGGTTGTTGAGTGGGTATACAATGATCCAGAGTATTATAACGATTTTAGATCCTGGTGTCTGACATTGATTGATAAGGGCTTTTCTTTTGTACGGATTATGAAGCCTATGGAGAATAAGGGACATTTTCTGGAGAACATATTGTTGTGGCTGCCTATGTATATGACAGGACGGGTGCATTTATATTACTATCCTCATTATCGGGATGATATTTACCGTCAGAGCGTTATTGCAGTGGATGGTGCGGCAGCATATTTTTCCAGTTCTATTGCCAGAGGAGGAAAATGCTATTACAGCTTCTTTTGTAATGATGCTGCTCTGTCTAGTGCTTATGTGGAACAGATTAAGGATTATCTGGCATTTTGTAAGTCGTCTTTTTACGTGTGTAATTCTCAACAGACTATGGGTGCGGCGTTTTTAGAGCTCATGGGTATGCAGGAGGAACGGATTACAAAGTCTTATTATTTGTCTATGGAAAGTATTCCGTATAAAGCATTTATGAGATA
>CAZLTS010000134.1:0-3929 GCA_964562495.1 uncultured Lachnospiraceae bacterium
GAGCTGAAAATTCAGACCATTTCATCTGTCTAAACTCTTCTCCATACATATTCAGACCGTATTGCATCCTCATGGATGCTACAATAACATTCCAGTCCTCTATAAGGTCGTATCCGGGTTCTCCTCTAACTCCCCCGAATCTTTCTCACCAGCGTCTAAATCACCTTTTGAAATGATTTGAATTGCACAAGTAAGAACTTTCATTCTATCCGCATAGGTGAGCCCTAACTTATCAAGTTTCTCAATAGAATCCTTTGGAAAGACAATCTCTGTAATAGTTTGCATTTTCTCCGCATCGAAGGAATCAAAGCCATCTTTAATCATCTCCATAATGCGATACATATCAGTTGCATTAGAGTTAATTTCTAACTTCACATCTCCAATCTGAAGCATAGGATTTCTAATTGCAGACAATTTTTTATCAATATTAAATACAGTTCCTTGCATAATTTACCTCCACTAAAAAAGGGTAGGTATTTCTACCTAACCCTTGTATTATTTACTCTCTTAAGCCGTTGCTGTCGTTACCGTAGGCTTTCCATTGCTAACTACGTCAAATTCTAAAACACCAACATCTGTAGAAGCTCCACCGCCTACATTTTTTACGTTATATACAGCTTTGTCCCAACTTACGACTGTTCCATCTGGGAATGTCCAGCCAAAGTAACCGTAGCAATCCTGACCATTTTTAAATGCTTTTTCTGCCACAAAGTCATTACCAGTATCGCCTACACTTCGTTTACCACTGATAGTCACTGTGATTGCTTTCCCGGTCTGCAGGGCTGACTGCCATCCTTCCTGATCCATTGGTGTCCATGTCTGTGTATTACCACTAAAGGATACGCTAAAATTCTCCATTTCAGCGATAGTAGTAGCTTTGTCTTTTGATGCACCAACCTTAAATTGGTTCTCATATACTGGATATACTCCACTAATTGCCATCGTTTATTTCCTCCATATAATAAAAAATGCACTCGATCACGTATTCATAAATCCCTTCCTCATCCGTGTTTACTGGAATTGGCTCATCATAACTGGTTCTTATGAATAGAATCTTGTGCTGATTAATTGTTACATTTCTACATTCTTCTAATGCCTTTTGCAAAGCAAAAGCAGCCTTTTCAGTTTCTGTAGGAGATTCATTCCAATGAACTAAAAAAGATACTGTTTTTTCGCTATGCAAACTGTTGCTTTTACCACCCAGCGGAATATTAGATGGTAGTCTCTGCGTTAGTGGATATGTCCCGATAGATTTTTTCTTTTTATCGGGCATTCTCCCACAATAACAGTGTTCATCCTCTGCAATCTCAAGCGTGGCAATGTAATCTCTAATATCTCTAAGGTAGAGCATTATAATAGCCTCCTATAGATTTTCTTAAAAGCGTTTTTAGCAAAATCTTTGTATGGACCTATTACCCATGGTTCAAACCATTTGCCTTGTGCGAAGGCATGTTCATAAGTCTGGAAGTTGTATTCAGGATGAAAGTAAAGTCTTCTAGCATAAGGTGTGCTATAGACAATATCCACTTTACCAGAAGCACTTTCCGAACGGTCTACAAACGCACTAGAATGAAGTGCACCCTCATCAAAGGGTACAATCTCAGCGTTTTGAATCTCAGTTAACAGTGCATCCGCAGTCTGTTCTAGTGCTGTGATAGCTACAGATGTCAAATTACTAATCGCATTTCTATCGATATTAACGAGTACCTCCGACATCATATCACATCCAATCTTGTGTAATTTACTGTTCCATCAGGATTTCTTGCCTTTGTGCCTTCATAAATACGCCTTGTCTTACCATATATCGTAATTTCTCCGGATGTGATTACGGGTAGATTAGGGAAAATATCCCCAGGGAAAAGGGCTACTCCAGTTAGCTGGATGAGCTGCTTTTCTGCTGTTAACACGGTTTTTCCTTTGTCCTGATAATTGCAAGTACCCTCATAGGTATAACTTCCTAAAGGCTCTCCATATTTATCTAAGCCTTCCTGTTTAGCAGTCACTTTAATAGGTGTCTTGCAAAATTGCTCTAGGACAAGACTTGGATACTTCATAAACCCCACCTCCTACCACAAACGACAGCATAAACCTGTTTGCTTTAGCATCTCATAGGTATCACGCTGCATAATCACACCACTTTGTACAAACACATTCCATCCATTTGTATCAATGCTCATAGAAACACCATTGATACTGTAGGAAGATAGAATACTGCCGATAAGGTCAGCGTTCTCATACTCAAATAAAGCTTGCCTTTTGCAGACCTCACTTAAAATCTCTTTTTGAAAGTCTGTAAGGTTCTCATAACCCATCTGAATGATACGGTTAAAGGTCAAGTTATCAATATGTCGGCTTGCCGTATAAATTGCATCCTCTGCCTTTTCTAATGGAATATCACATTCCCCCGAAAAATAAATAGGAAGTGGCATCAAACAACCTCCTATGCAACTTCTGTAGTATCTACGTCTACATAAACAGAATCTACTTGTCCATCACGACCATTAGGGAATACAAAGACATCGGATAACTTACGATTCTGGTATAAGTATCCATCACCTTCTGTATGAGCACCTGGGTCAAAGAAGTAGATAGAAGAAATCTTCTCTACTGTCTTACAAGTCTGACCACAAGCGATCAACACGTTAATCTTGTGGGCACCAGTGGTATCCTCACCCTTCTTAGCAGGTTCAAACCCGCCGTCTGTAGGGTTCCAGTCAAATGCATCATAGAAACGCTCATCATCAATGACTTCCATAATTGGTACACCGTCAATCTCAGTAACTCTAGTTTCAATACCAAGTCCGCCCTCAGCAATCTGAGTCATTTCAATCTTACGCGTAAAATCTGTAGACTGCTCCAATAGGTCCATAATCTGAGAAGTTACATACATAATGAGAGCACCTTGTGCTTTGTATCTTCTAAGTTTTCCAGTAGCAATGAAACCTTTGAGCTTTCCAAATACGTTCGCTTTCGTATAGGTGCTTGCTCCAGTAGAGGAATGGTATCCATCTACACTCTGTGCGACCTGTGCAACCTTAGAGAAGAACAAAGCGTCTGTTTCAGGAACACCCCAAGTTTTTTCAAAGGTTGCGGAAATGTTCTGAATGGATGCAGTTTTATTAGTCTCGTCCACATCCGCCTGGTCGATCAGAAACTCAACATCACGGTCATGCGTTACCGTATATGGAACATCGGTCTGCGTGTAGGTTCCACGATTCCAACCACCATTTCTGCTGTGCTTTTTATATCCAGATGTAGACATCTGTGTAAAGTGGAAGGTCTTAGCATCTAACCAGCGTACATTACTGGTAATAAAGGGAGAGGTTAACGTCCCTTGAATTAAAATTTCTAATAGTTCTGGTTCATAAACTTCAGCATAATTTAAAGCCATAATTTATCCTCCTAATTAAAACGATTCCAACGTTTGGTAGCAACCGTGGGCTTTGTCGGCTCACTTCCTGAACTAGGATTTGGTGAGGTTGCTCCAATCTGTCGGAATCCTTGGGTTACGGGTTCTGATTGTTTCTTTAATTGAGGAATATCTTCAAGTACTTTATTAAGAGCCTCTTTTAGTTTTTCCTCATTAATCGTGCCATTCTCTACAACAGCGGATGTATCTGCTAATTTGAGCACGTAGGAGACGGTTTGAAGGTCAATCCCTAACTCACTATGCAAAAGCAAGGCTTTATTTTCAATCTGAGACTGAATCATCGCATTTTGTGCGTCCTGGATGTCTTGCTGCATCTTACTAACGTCCGGTTCAGAAGCAGCCTTTTGAGCCTTAAAGCTTGCGATGGCCTGCTCCATCTCCTCTTTAGATAGTCCTTGTTGTTTAAAATAGCCTTTTAGCACACTGTCCTCAGTAACTGACTGCTTGCCGGCAATAATAGAAGATAACTTCTCATAGTCAATCACGGGTGTCTGTTGTG
>CAZLTS010000135.1:0-3928 GCA_964562495.1 uncultured Lachnospiraceae bacterium
TAATTACCTTAATATTCGGTTCAATAGAACCAATCAACTGATACAGATTATAGGAAAAGCTATCGTAGTTATCAATTAATAGTACCATTATCCTACCTCCTGTCCATCTTCTAAGGCATTCATAACTGCCTTTGCCTTGTTAATACATTCCTGATACTCTGTTGCGGGAACGCTGTCTGCCACGATTCCTGCACCGGAACGGACAAATACCTTGCCGTTTTTCTTAAAGGCGATACGAATGGCAATACAGGTATCCAAATTACCGGTAAAATCAATATAACCGATTGCACCACCATAAATGCCTCGCTTATTATTTTCCAGCTCATTAATAATTTCCATAGCACGAATCTTCGGTGCCCCGGATAACGTGCCTGCCGGTAAAATAGCATCTACTGCTTCTAAAGCACTTTTATCCTCCCGAATCTCGCCTCGTACAGTAGAACCAATGTGCATAACGTGTGAATAGCGTTCAATGCCCATGTACTTCTCTACCTCTACGGTACCAAACTTACTAATCTTACCAATGTCATTTCGCCCTAAGTCCACAAGCATGTTATGCTCTGCCCGTTCTTTTTCATCTGCCAGCAGTTCTTTTTCCAATGCATAATCTGCTTCCTCGCTTTTGCCTCTTGGTCTGGTTCCTGCCAATGGAAATGTGTGTAATACACCGTCTTCTAATTTCACCAGTGTCTCCGGTGAAGCACCTGCCACCTCAATATCATCACTGCTAAAATAAAACATATAGGGTGATGGATTGGTTGTACGCAGTACACGATAGGTATTTAACAGACTGCCTTCAAAGTCTGCTTCCAGACGATTAGATAACACTACCTGGAAAATATCCCCTTCATAAATATAATGCTTGGCTTTCTCTACCATATCACAATAAGCGGCCTTGTCAAACAGTGGACGAAATTCTGATATCAACCGTCCCGGCACAATGGCCCCCGGCTTCTCTGTACGAATCATTTCCACGATTTCCATAATCTCTGCCTGCGTATCCTCATAGCTTCGTGGCAAATCAGCTACAGTGGCATTTCCAATAATCAAAATCTTCTGCTTTAAATTATCAAAAGCAATGACCTTATCAAACAACATCAAATCCACATCCCGGAAGCCCTCTTCATCTTTGGCATCCAGCTTAAGGGTTGGCTCACTGTATTTCACATAATCATAGGAGAAATAACCAACCAGTCCACCAGTAAAGGTAGGCAGGCTTGCTATCTTAGGACTCTTATACTCCTGTAAGATTTCCCGGATTTTCTCCCCAGGGTGCTTAACAGAAGTTTCTTCACATTCACCATTTCCCTCTGTACCCTTAATAGTCATAACCCCATTGGTACAAGTAATCTCCAGCTTAGGATCAAAGCCTAAGAATGTATATCTGCCCCACTTCACCTGCTCCTCTACGCTTTCTAGCATGTAGCAGTGACGACTGTGCTTCTTCAGAATCCGAAGCACCTCCATAGGGGTACGGATGTCTGATAACATCTGGTAGCAAACCGGAACGATTTTATACCCTTCTGCCATTTTCTTTGTTTCTTCGTAGGTAAATTGAAACATACTAAACTCCTTTCCGCAGACGTGTGACTTCTATTAATAACAAAGAATGCTTTTCGTTTAATAGAAAATGCAATTACGTATTAAACAAAAAAAGAAGTCGCCCCTGAAACAGACACTCTAAATCTGTTCAAGGACGGCTTCCATGAAAATCCTTACGGATACATATACATAGATACCGCGGTACCACCTTGCTTTGTGAAACCACACGCTTTGTAGAATACTAACATATTCCTCGCCCTTAACGCCGGCGTCACGTCATAGAATACTCAGGAAAGCTCCCTTTGACTATGCCCTCAGTGGTCCATTTAGCAAGCTGCATCTCTACGAGGCTCTCACCTACCCTCGCTCTCTGGAAGCGCATCTCTTACTGTTATCTCCACGTCATCGGTTTCGTTATCAATCTGTAGTCAATTATACGCTTATTTTTAGGAATGTCAAGGGTTATTTTATAAGGTACAGATTCGTATGGTATCGGAAATATTCGATTCACTAACACCAGAACCAGTTACGATTACAACCCGGTCACCCCGACGTACCAAACAAGTGTCAAGGGCACGCTGCTTTGCATATTCTAACAGCTTATCAATAGATGGTTGCTCCTTAGCCTGTACCGGAACAACACCCCACTCCAGATTCAGCTGACGCATACCACGTTCATTTACTGTTTCTGCAATAATAGGACAGTTCGGGCGAAAACCTGAGATAAACTCTGCTGTAGTACCTGTTCTGGTTACTGTTACAATGGCCTTAGCATCCATATAATCTGCAGCTTCGCAAGCCGCCTTACAAATAGTATCCCGAATATTCTTCTCTAGACTTACACCATTTAAGCCTTTCTTCCGCTTCATAGACTGCTCTGTTGCCTCAGCAATCTCTGCCATCGTCTGCACAGCTTCACAAGGGTAATCCCCTGCAGCAGTCTCTCCTGATAACATAATGGCAGTTGTACCATCATAAATCGCATTTGCCACGTCAGATACCTCTGCCCGGGTAGGACGCGGAGAGGTAGTCATGGACTCTAACATCTGTGTTGCCGTAACAACGATTTTACCTGCCTGTGTACACTTATCAATCATAGTCTTCTGAATAGAGGGCAGATTCTGGAATGGCACTTCAACGCCTAAGTCACCTCTGGCTACCATAATACCATCACTTAAGGCAATAATTTCTTCCATATTCTTAACGCCCTGCATATTCTCAATCTTACTGATAATCTTAATATCTGCACCGTTATTATCTTCTAGGAAATGACGCAGCTGACGTACATCATCTACAGACCGGACAAAGGATGCTGCAATATAATCAACCTCTTCCTGAATACCAAATAAAATATCAGACTTATCTCTGTCATTTAAGTAAGGCATAGGAATATCCAGTCCCGGCACATTAATGCTCTTATGATTACTAATGGTTCCCGGATTCTGTACAACACATACAATACGGTCGTCAACAATCTCTGTAACCTCCATGCCAATCTTACCATCGTCAATTAAAATCGTTGCACCAGGCACCATATATTTCGCCAAGCCGCTATAGGTTAAGCCTACGCGGGTATTATCACCTAATGTATTCTGGTCTGCATCTAAGGTAAAGGTCTGTCCCTCAACCAGTACCTCCTTCTTATTTACAAAATCAGCAACACGAATCTCCGGTCCCTTCGTATCCAACAAAATCGGTAATGGCATACCTAGCTCTTCCCGTATCCGCTTAATACGATCCATACGGCTTTTCTGTATCTCATGGGAATCATGGGAGAAATTCATACGGGCACAGTTCATACCACGTTTCATTAATTCTCTTAAAATCTGATCGTTATCCACTGCCGGACCCATTGTACATATAATCTTCGTTCTTCTCATCTCTACCTCCACAAACTTATGTTTCACCGTTCCACATACATTACTTTCACAATAGTATAACCGATTCCTCCCTTTAAGTCTAGACAAATTTCGTCTCCTATGCTATAGTTTAACTCTATTCGTGATTATTACGAGAAACTAGTTATTTAGCGAGGATATTTTATGCAAAAAGCTTTATTTTTTGACATCGACGGAACACTTGTCAGTGAGAAAAGCGGTGTCGTTCCCATGACCGCCATAGAAGCGCTGCGCTGTGCGAAGGCACATGGGCATCTATTATTTATAAACACAGGCAGGACACGTGCATCCTTGCCTCAGCTTCTTTTTCCCCTACCCTTCGACGGATATCTGTGCGGATGTGGTACCAACCTATTTGTAAATGGCAGCAGTATTTACCACCAGAGAATCGATTCCCAGATGGTTTCCCTGCTTATAGAAGATTTCAAACGTTATGGTTGTGATGCCATCTTAGAAGGTACAGAAAGTGTTTATTTTCCCGAATATAC
>CAZLTS010000136.1:0-3839 GCA_964562495.1 uncultured Lachnospiraceae bacterium
CGAGGTGGCAGAATATAATCAGCTAAAGGTGATTGCTGCCATGCAGAAAAACAAAGTATCTGAGGGCTGTTTTGCTCAGTCCAGTGGTTATGGCTATAACGATTTGGGACGAGATACCTTAGAAGCAGTATATGCAGATGTATTTCATACGGAGTCAGCTTTGGTAAGACCACAGATTACCTGTGGAACCCATGCACTGGCACTGGCATTAGGGGCAAACCTGCGCCCCGGTGAGGAACTGCTTTCTATTTCAGGAAAGCCTTATGATACCTTAGAGGAGGTAATTGGTATTCGCCCTTCTAAAGGCTCTTTAGCCGAATATAACATAACCTATGCTCAGGTGGATTTATTGGCAGATGGCAGCTTTGACTGGGAAAATATCAAGGCACATATGAAGGCAAATACGAAGATGATTGCCATTCAGCGTTCTAAGGGTTACCAGACAAGACCTACCTTATCAGTCAGTGCCATAGGGGAAGCAATTGCATTTGTTAAGAAAATAAACCCCAATGTTATTGTTATGGTGGACAACTGCTATGGGGAGTTTGTAGAAACAAAGGAGCCTTCCGATTATGGTGCGGACATGGTTGTAGGCTCTTTAATTAAGAACCCGGGAGGCGGTCTGGCACCCATTGGTGGTTATATATGCGGTACCAATGCCTGTATCGAAAATTGTGCCTATCGTCTGACTTCACCAGGACTTGGCAAGGAGGTAGGTGCCACCCTTGGCGTGCTGCAAAGCTTTTATCAAGGGCTGTTTTTAGCCCCCACCGTTGTGGCAGGTGCTTTAAAAACTGCTATTTTTGCTGCCAACATCTTTGAAGACATGGGATATCCTGTTGTACCAAATGGTAGTGAAAGCCGTCATGATATTATTCAGGCGATTACCCTGGGAACACCGGAAGGGGTAATTGCTTTCTGTAAGGGGATTCAGGCAGCAGCACCGGTAGACAGCTTCGTTACACCGGAGCCCTGGGCTATGCCGGGATACGACAGTGATGTTATTATGGCAGCCGGTGCTTTTGTGCAGGGCTCTTCTATAGAGCTTAGTGCAGATGGTCCCATTAAGCCTCCTTATGCAGTATATTTTCAAGGCGGTTTAACCTATTATCATGGAAAATTAGGAATTTTAAAAGCACTGCAAACACTGGCAGATGAAAAAATTTTGGAAATAAACACGGAAATTTCATAAAAGCCGCTGTTATTTCAGTGGAAAGTATGATAGGATATGTAGGATATATTTTCTTTGAAGCTTGGAGAGGTGAAAAAGGAGGTATATACTATGAATGGAATGAAACAACTGCCTGCCCAGAGTCGTCCATACGAGCGATTTCTGGCTGTAGGCGCAGCGAATCTTACAGACAGAGAGCTTCTGGCCATTCTTCTTAGATCCGGTACGAAGGGGAAGTCCGTTTTAGAAGTGGCAGATGAGATTTTGCAAATGAAGGCCGGATATTCCGGAATCTTGGGGTTACTTCATGTAACGCCAAATGAACTAAAAAATATAAGCGGGTTGGGTGAGGTAAAAACAGCACAGCTCCTTTGTATGGTGGAGCTTTCCAGAAGAATTGCCAAGGCATGCGCCTTAGAACGGTTGGATTTTACTTCGCCCCAATCCATTGCCCGTTATTTTATGGAAGATATGCGCCATAAGGAACGGGAAACAACACGTATCGTTATATTAAATACCAAGTGTCAGATGACGGACTGGCTGGATATAGCAGAAGGTACGGTTATGGCATCATATCTAGATGCCAGAGAAATATTAAGAGAAGCACTGCGCAGAGATGCAGTTTTCATATGCGTATTACATAATCATCCTAGCGGCGACCCTGCGCCAAGCATGGAGGATATCAGAAGTACGAGACGCCTGTTAGCAGCCGCTGAGGTGGTGGGAATTCAGGTAATAGATCATATTGTAATCGGGGATAATAAATACAAAAGTTTCAGGGAATTGGGAATAATATCGGGTTGATGGGAGGCTTACAGCTTTATGGCAAGGCATATTTATGGAATTGATTTTGGAACAAGCAGGATTAAAATATACGACCGCAGTAAGGAACAGTTATTAACAGAACGGGATGTAATCGCACTAAAACCGGGGCATACAGTATACAGCTTTGGAGATGATGCATACGAAATGTATGAAAAGGCGCCGGATGACATTACCGTAACATTTCCCATTCGTTATGGCGTCATTGCCAATATGGCAGATATGTCCTTATTGTTTGAACAGTTTTTTTATAAATTAAATCAGCGAAACAAGAGAAAAAGTGGCGATTTCTACATTGCGATTCCCACAGATATTTCTGAGGTTGAGAAGCGGGCCTTCTATGATTTGGTTGCAGATTCTAAGATTAAAGTAAAGGACATTGCTGTGGTAGACCGTCCCATTGCTGATGCTGTAGGCGTTGGAATTGATATTGACAGTCCTAAGGGAAATATGATTGTAAATATCGGTGCAGATACAACAGAAATCAGTGTAACCTCTTTGGGTGGTATCGTTGTAAGCCGGATTATGAAATTGGGTGGCAATAAAATTGATGAAACCATTTGTAATATAATTCGGAAAAAATACAATATCTTAATTGGAATGAAAACCGCAGAACAAGTTAAAATCCATTTAGCCAATGCACTGCTGCCTACAGATGAACTGGAGGAGGAGCTAATGACTGAACAGACCTATCGTGTGTTCGGACGAAATATTATTACTGGCCTTCCGGCTAATAAGCAGGTTTCTGCTATATTAATTTGCGAAGCGATTCATGAGCAGCTTATTGCACTGGTGGAATCTATTAAGCAGTTGTTAGAGCGCACCCCGCCGGAGTTATCCTCAGATATTATTGATAATGGTATTTATTTAACGGGAGGTTCTTCTCAGATTCCCGGTTTGTCCAGATTGGTAAGTGATGCAACCGGTATTCGGGTTAATGATGTGGAATCACCGGAATTGTCGGTCATCCGCGGAATGATGGAAATTATTCACGATTCCAAGTTAGGTGGATTGTTGTATACGCCACGTGGAAATGATTATTAAAGCAAGGCAGGAACAAAAGAATGAAGCGAAAGAATTACAAAATAAAAACAAAAGCAGTATTAGGAATTCTAACCGGCATTTGTGCTTTGCTGATTGCCATTTCTGTTTTATTGCCAACCGTAAGAAATGGAATGAAAAATGCAGTATCCCATGTGGTTACACCCATTCAGACCGGAATTAATCATATGGGTATGTGGTTTGTTGATAAAGTAGATGCCCATAAGGAATTAGAGGAAGCCTTAGCTGAAAACGAGAAGCTGCAGCTGCAGATTGATGAGCTGACAGAAGAAAACAGTATGTTAGTGCAGAATAAGTATGAGCTGGAGCGTTTACGGGAATTATTTAATTTAAGCGATGATTATCCGGATTATGAAAAGGTTGCTGCTAAGGTAATTGCCAAGGAGAGCGGAAACTGGTTTCACTCCTTTACCATTGATGCCGGCAAAAATGACGGTATTGAAGTGGATATGAATGTCATTAGCGGCGGTGGATTGGTTGGTATTGTTTCCGAAGTGGGAGATGATTATGCCATAGTAGAATCCATTATTGATGATGGATATAATGTAAGCGGCAAGTGTGCCTCTTCTTCTGATTTGTGTATTGTGAATGGTGATTTGTCCTTAATGGATTCCGGACTTTTAGAATTAACTGATATTTTAAAGGATTCAACGATAAAAGAGGGGGATATTATTTTAACTTCTCCCATTAGTTCAAAGTATTTGACGGGAATTTTAATTGGTTACGATAAAGAGCTGTCAGAGGATTCTAATGATTTAACGAAGTCGGGTTATTTAATGCCTGT
>CAZLTS010000137.1:0-3836 GCA_964562495.1 uncultured Lachnospiraceae bacterium
ATCTGGTGACAATAAGAGCAACCGAGAAGAGAATAATGGGGAAAATACAGAGATTTCCTTTACGCTATTGAATAAATTAAAAAAGGGTGATACAATACCCGTGACTGGGTTCACTGTAAAGGAGGGAGAAACCTCTCCACCCAAACGGTATAACTCAGGCTCTATGATTCTGGCTATGGAGAATGCAGGACAGCTGATTGAAGATGAAGAGCTACGTGCCCAGATTAAGGGAAGTGGTATCGGTACCAGTGCAACACGTGCCGAGATTTTAAAGAAGTTGATTCATATTAAGTATATTTCTCTGAACAAGAAAACACAGATAATCACCCCCACACTGTTAGGAGAGATGGTATTTGACGTAGTAAACGCATCTATTCGTTCCTTGTTAAATCCAGAGCTGACAGCCAGCTGGGAAAAGGGATTATCTTATGTAGCAGAGGGCAGCATTACTCCCCAGGAA
Organism: uncultured Lachnospiraceae bacterium; assembly: GCA_964562495.1. Classification (GTDB taxonomy): domain Bacteria; phylum Bacillota; class Clostridia; order Lachnospirales; family Lachnospiraceae; genus CANQSA01. Next base: position 461 of record CAZLTS010000137.1, read on the forward strand.
TATATGGTGAAATTAGAAGACTTTATTAAACGAAGAACCCAGGTTGTACTGGGGTTACATAATCAGGGTGCACTACGACAGCATTTCACAGTATGCGCTAAGTATTATGGAAAGTAATTGGAGGATTTAATTATGTGTGGCATTGTTGGATACGTGGGTACGAAAGATTGTACTGATATTTTAATTGATGCATTGTCTAAGCTGGAATACCGCGGCTATGATTCAGCAGGAATTGCAGTTTTTGAAGGGGGACAGATTACAGTTGAGAAGGCACAGGGTAAGTTGGCAAACCTGGTAGAGAAGATGGACCGGGAACACAAGCCTAAGGGATATGTGGGAATCGGTCATACCAGATGGGCAACCCATGGTGAACCTTCAGACATTAACTCCCATCCTCATGGAAATAAGCGGGTAACCATTGTACATAATGGTATCATTGAAAATTATAAGCAGATTAAAGATTTCTTAACTGGTCAGGGCTATCATTTCGTTAGTCAGACAGATACAGAAACATTAGCAAAGCTATTAGATTACTATTATGACGGCGACCCTGTAGGAACTATTGCTAAGACATTGGCAGAGGTAGAAGGCTCTTATGCCATTGGTGTTATGTTCCGGGATTTCCCCAATCAGATTTTTGCAGCGAGAAAAGACAGTCCATTAATTATCGGCGTTGGACAGGGTGAGAATTTTATTGCATCTGATGTACCGGCTATCCTTAAGTACACAAGAGATTATTATTTGCTAGAACAAGACGAGATTGCTGTAATTAAGGCGGACTCCGTATCTATATGCAATATGCATAAGGAACCTGTTACGAAGGAATTACAGACTGCTACATGGGATGAAGATGCGGCAGAAAAGGGCGGATACGAGCATTTTATGCTGAAGGAAATTAATGAGCAGCCTACTGCCATTAAAACAACTATTGCTCCTAGAATCGTTAATGGAATGCCTACACTAGAAGAGTGTGGTCTTACCAGAGAGGAGCTTATGGGATTCCATAAGATTTTTATTGTAGCATGTGGTACCGCTATGCACGCAGGCATGGTTGGAAAATATATTATTGAACGTCTGGCAAGAATCGAAGTAACGGTAGATATTGCCTCAGAATTTAGATATCGGAATCCAATTTTAACAAAGGATGATTTGGTAATCTTGATTTCCCAGTCTGGAGAAACAGCAGATACGAAGGCAGCACTGATGTTAGCGAAGGAAAATGGTGCTAAGACCCTATCTGTAGTGAATGTGAAGGGTTCCTCCATTGCAAGGGAATCTGATTATGTCATTTATACCCATGCAGGTCCGGAAATCTCTGTTGCTTCTACTAAGGCATACACAGTGCAGCTATCTGTTATGTATCTGCTGGCATTTGAACTGGCATGTGCTAACGGTAAGATTTCAGAAGAAACCTGTAGAGAATATGTTGCAGATTTACAGCAGATACCGGAACTGATTACCAAGACCATGGCTTGTGAAGAAGAGTGTCAGATGGTGGCATCTAAACTGCTTACTGCAGAGAGCCTGTTATACATCGGTCGTGGACTTGACTACGCCTTAAGTATGGAAGGCTCCCTTAAGTTAAAGGAGATTTCCTATATTCATTCCGAATCTTATGCAGCTGGAGAACTAAAGCATGGCACCATCTCCTTGGTGACAGAGGCGATGCCGGTTATTGCTGTGGCAACCCAGTCTGATTTATACGATAAGACAGTAAGTAATATTAAAGAAGTAAAGGCACGTGGTGCTAAGGTTATTATGATTTGCAAGGAGTCAGCAACGGTAGACCCGGAAGCAGCAGATTATGTAATCCGTATCCCAGACGTGGAAGATATTATGACGCCGATTCTGGCGGCTGTTCCCCTACAGCTTCTTGCTTATTACACATCTGTGCTAAAGGGCTGTGATGTTGATAAGCCAAGAAATCTGGCGAAATCTGTAACAGTAGAGTAGTAAGTGTGAAAAATCACACAGATGTGTTGATTCGCACAGAATGGAGAAAAAGATGTATACGATTCAGTCATTATATAATTTAGAGGAAACCATTGCAGCAGATTTATTTACAGGTTTGACTTATCCGTGGGAGGCATTGCCTTTAATTGGAGATTTTATCTGTAAACTGGGCGCAACACTTAGCTTAGAGGAATATGATAAGATCGGTGAAGACGTATGGATTGCCAAAAGCGCAACAGTAGCACCAACGGCATATATTCATGGACCGGCTATTATAGGAAAGAATACAGAAGTGAGACACTGCGCATTTATTCGCGGCAACGCACTGGTTGGGGAAGGATGTGTGGTTGGTAATTCTACAGAATTAAAAAATGTAGTGTTATTTAATAGCGTTCAGGTTCCCCATTATAATTATGTGGGAGATTCCATTCTGGGATATAAGTCCCATATGGGTGCAGGCTCCATTACGTCTAATGTGAAGTCTGACAAGACATTAGTTACTGTAGCGGTAGACGGTAAGAAGGTTGAAACCGGACGAAAGAAATTCGGTGCTATGTTAGGTGACTATGTGGAGGTAGGCTGCAACAGCGTATTGAATCCCGGTACAGTGATTGGCAGAAATAGTAATATTTATCCACTGTCTATGGTACGTGGCTTCGTACCAGCACAGTCGATTTATAAAAAACAAGGCGAAGTAGTTGAAAAAGTGCTTGCAATTTCTTAGGCTTTCTGGTAGAATAGCTTCTGTTGTAGGTCTATAAAGACGAAAAGCAGTGAAGGAGGTGCTAATCATGGCAAAATGTGAAATTTGTGATAAGGGTGCTCATTTCGGAATTAAAGTGAGCCATTCCCATAGAAGATCTAATAAGATGTGGAAGTCTAACGTTAAGTCTGTTAGAGTTAAGGTGAACGGTGGTTCCAAGAAGATGTACGTTTGCACACATTGCTTGAGATCTGGCGCTGTAGAGCGTGCTTAATTCGTTTCTTATTATATGAATTTAAAAAGCTTCCGTCCTTAGAATTTTGGTTCTGAGGACGGAAGCTTTTTTAATCTGACAGGAAATTAAAGAATATGAAAAAAAGTTGCATAAAAAATATTTGCTGTTATAATGATAGATAGAAAAGAGAGAAATAGGGAGGCGTTTATTATGATAATAGAAGTTAGAGCAAAAAATTGTTATGCATTTGAGGAAAAAATTGCATTTTCCTTAAAAGCTGATATGCGAAACAAGAAATTTGCAGCTAATGTTCATAGACAAAATAATTTTAACGTATTGAAAACTGCAGGTATTTATGGCCCTAACAACGCTGGAAAAACTTGTTTGATTAAATGTATTCGTGCTATAAAAAATGTTCTTTTAAATCAGAAAAATGGATTGATTACAAATATTTTTACAGAGGATGATACATGTGAACTGGGAAT
>CAZLTS010000138.1:0-3821 GCA_964562495.1 uncultured Lachnospiraceae bacterium
ATGGTCATCAATTGAGTAGGTCTGTTCAACCTTATCGTAGTATTTGCTGTGCATTCCTGAGAGGTATAGTCGGTCTGGGTATCGTCCCCGTCAATCCATGCCTTATACAGAGGAATTCTACCGTAATTATTAATATACTTCGCTGTTCCACTGTAGTAATTCAGATTATCAACAGGGTCTGCCACATAGAAGGTATCCGTGATACTATCGTAATCTGTCAGGAATACTGCGTGTGGCGTACTCTCATCATAAATGACAAAGCCCTCTGGATGTTCTTCCAACATATCCTTTAGATACTGCTTCTTTTCTTCCATGGTCATCTTTTCCGTCTTCATGGCTTCATCTCGTATCACACTGGCACTAAAATCAATGGTGCTGTTGGTATATGTAAACTTCGAAATCAGTCCGTCCCGCCAGCATACTGCCTCCACACTTGCCAGAGAAATCTGACTCCAATCCTTCCCCTGCAGTGCCGCATAGCTTCGTATCATCATGGCAGCGGATACAGATGTACAGTTATAAGAACCCTTCGCCTGTTTTAAATATAACTCCTGTCCCCAGGAATCCACTACATCAAAGCGTTCACACACAAGCATCTTATATACACCTGTGGATGTAGATACCCATACACGATAATAATAAGTACCTGCAGGCAACAAATTACAATAAATATAAGCATCGGCCTGTGTCTGTAAATCATAACTGCCTGCAGACAGTTTCTTATCCTCATAGGAAGAGTATACCGTTCCATTTTTATCTATTACTTCCACACAGAGATTCCAATTGTCATAATCCGAAACGACCTGCCCTGTAATGGTATAATATGTGCCTGTTGTCATATTGGCAATGCTGCGGTGATTCTTAATTTCAAATCCGGTTACCTTAGAATCTGCATCTGTCACACCAATAATCATGGCGCACTGAGCTGATTTCGTTGCCACGCTTCCTGTGGTAATTCGATTGGCTACTCGAATCTTGCATTTTTTCACAACACCATTGTGGGCAGTTGCTGTAATTGTAGCAGTGCCGGCCTTCTTCGCCGTAATCGTTCCATTTTTATCTACAGCTACAATGCTTTTATCTGAGCTTGTCCACGTAATCGTTTTATAGGTAGCATTAGCGGGACTGATCGTTGCCGTAAGCTTTGTTTTTATCCCGCTTTCCAGCTTATAGCTGGTATAAGCTAGTTTAATGGATGTAACACTTCGAATTACCTTCACTTCACATTTCGCTACAATGGCACTATTTTCCTTAGAAGTACAGGTAATGGTTGCCTTGCCTGTTTTAACACCGGTCACTACGCCCTTAGAAGAAACCGCTGCCACTTTGGTGTTGCTGCTTTTCCAGTTGACGCTTTTATTCGCAGCATAGGTTGGGGTAAATACACATTTTAACTTCTTTGTTTTACCTACATCTACTTCTGCCTGCGTCTCTTCCAATGTCATGTCTTTTAAAGCTGCTGCTTTTACGACAACCTTGCACTTGGCTTTGATTTTACTGTTTTCCTTGGCGTAAACCACAATGTAAGTAGTTCCGTAATTTACACCGGTTACATTTCCCTTCCCATCTACTATGGCTGTTTTCTTATCCTTGGACTTCCATTTTACCTTCTGATTCGTCGCCTTCTTCGGGGTAATGGTTGCCTTTAATTTCTTCGTCTGTCCCTTATATACAGTCATAGTTGTCTTATTTAAAGATACTTTTTTGACCTTAACTGTCTTTGCTGCCTCTGCCTGTATGCTGCCTGTTCCTGCAAGAATCAGACATAGCAATACGAACAATATAATTTGAAAACCCCTTGTTTTCTTTTGTTTCATGTATGTTATGCTCCGCTTTCCTGTCTAAAAAACCCGCTTCTAGTTAGAGCTGTAACCAAAAGCGGGTTTATGCTTATTATGCTATTGGTAATTAACAATCTGTCCAAAATCCGGCTTTAAAGAAGAACCACCTACCAAGCCGCCATCAATATCCGGCTGTGCAAACAGTTCCGGTGCACTAGATGCCGATACAGATCCGCCATACTGAATACGAATCGCTTCTGCCGTCTCTTCATCATAGATACCGGCAATACACCTACGAATAGCAGCACAAACCTCCTCTGCCTGATCCGTTGTTGCCACTACACCTGTTCCGATGGCCCAGATTGGTTCATACGCAATGACCGCTGTCTTCGCCTGTTCGGCTGTAACATGAAGAAATGCAATCTTAATCTGCTGGCAGACCCACTCTATGGTAATGCCCTGTTCCCGTTGAACCAGGGACTCCCCACAGCATATAATCGGTGTAAGACCATGCTCTAATGCTTTTAGAACTTTCTTATTCACCGTTGTGTCTGTTTCAGCGAAATGCTCTCTGCGTTCAGAATGTCCAATAATGACGTACTTCACACCTGCATCTGTCAGCATGGCTGCAGAAGTTTCACCTGTATATGCACCCTTCTCCTCATAATACATATTCTCTGAACCAACTTGAATGTTCGTTCCTTTTGTTGCTTCCACAACCGGAATGATATCTATAGCCGGTACGCAAAAAACAACATCAACCTCGTTATTCGCAACCAATGGCTTCAATGTCTCCACTAAGGAAACTGCTTCGCTTGGTGTCATATTCATCTTCCAATTACCAGCGATAATCTTCTTTCTGGACATCTGCATTCCTCCTTTTTAAAACCTGTCCCAATCACTATACAATACTAGCGGTTGTTAGCTGCCGCAACACCTGGCAATTCCTTACCTTCTAAGAATTCCAAAGATGCACCGCCACCTGTGGAGATGTGTGTCATCTTATCTGCGAATCCTAATCTCTTAACGGCATTAACAGAATCACCACCGCCGATTACAGTTGTTGCATCTGCTAAGTTTGCAACTGCTGCACATACTTCTAATGTTCCCTTTGCAAAATTCTCAAATTCGAATACGCCCATAGGTCCATTCCATACTACTGTCTTAGCACCTTCTAATGCAGCCTTGAACTGTTCAATAGACTTCGGTCCAATATCAAAACCAGACCAGCCTTCTGGAATATTACCCTCTACGACCTGACGTTCTGTATCATTAGAGAATTCCTTACCTACTACATGGTCAACAGGCAGTAATAACTTAACACCCTTTTCTTCTGCCTTCTTAATCATTTCTGCAGCATAGTCAATCTTATCAGCCTCTAATAGAGAATTACCTGTTTCAAAGCCTAATGCCTTAACAAATGTATAAGCCATACCGCCACCGATAATCAGTGTATCTACTTTTTCTAATAGGTTGTTGATTACATTAATCTTATCAGAAACCTTAGCACCACCTAAGATAGCTACAAATGGACGAACCGGATTCTCTACAGCTTCGCCTAAGAACTTGATCTCTTTCTCCATCAGATATCCAACTACACATTCATCCACATACTGTGTAACACCTACATTAGAGCAGTGTGCTCTGTGTGCTGTACCGAATGCATCATTTACAAATACATCTGCTAAGGATGCTAATTCCTTGCTGAAAGCTTCGCCATTCTTAGTTTCTTCAGCTCTGTAACGTGTGTTCTCTAATAACACAACATCACCATCTGCCATAGCTGCTACTGCTGCCTTTGCGTTCTCACCAACAACAGTATCATCTGCTGCAAACTTAACCTCTACACCTAAACGCTCTGTTAATGCAGCTGCTACTGGTGCTAGGGATAATTCAGGAAGTGGCTGTCCCTTAGGCTTACCTAAATGAGAGCAAAGAATAACCTTAGCGCCCTGCTCTAATAACTTCTTAATGGTTGGTAATGCGCCATCAATACGGTTGTAGTTCTGAATCACGCCGTCCTTCAAAGGTACGTTAAAA
>CAZLTS010000139.1:0-3725 GCA_964562495.1 uncultured Lachnospiraceae bacterium
GTAGGTATGGCAACGAATATTCCACCTCATAATTTACGGGAGATTATTAATGGTGTTGTAAAAATCATTGATAATCGTGTAGACGAGGATCGGCAAACCTCCATTGACGAGATTATGGAGATTATTAAGGGACCTGATTTTCCTACGGGAGGTGTTATCTTAGGAACTCGTGGTATTGAAGAGGCTTATCGTACCGGACGAGGTAAGATTCGTGTACGTGCGATTTCTAATATTGAAACCATGGAGAATGGAAAGAGCCGTATTGTGGTAACAGAGCTTCCTTACATGGTAAATAAGGCAAAGCTGATCGAAAAGATTGCAGAGCTGGTTAAGGAAAAACGAATTGATGGTATTACAGAGTTAAGAGATGAATCGGATAAGCAGGGCATGCGTGTTGTTATTGAACTGCGACGGGATGCCAATGCCAATGTTATTTTAAATCAGCTTTATAAGCATACACAGATGCAGGATACTTTCGGTGTTATTATGTTGGCGCTGGTAGATAATCAGCCTAAGATTTTAACAATCTTAGATATGCTAATGTATTATTTAAGACATCAGGAGGATGTTGTTACAAGAAGAACGAAGTATGAGTTAAATAAGGCGGAGGAACGTGCCCATATTTTACAGGGATTACTAATTGCCTTAGACCATATTGATGAAGTAATCCGGATTATTCGTGGTTCTCGAACAACGCAGATAGCCAAGGAAAGCTTAATGGAACGGTTTGGCTTATCTGATGCCCAGTCCCAGGCTATTGTAGATATGCGTCTGCGTCAGTTAACCGGATTGGAACGGGAGAAGCTAGAGCAGGAGTATAAGGAGTTAATGGAGCGGATTGACTACTTAAAGTCTATTCTGGCTGATGAGAAGCTATTGTTAGGTGTTATTAAGGACGAGATTATTCTGATTCGTGATAAGTATGGAGATGACCGTCGTACAGCAATCGGATATGATGTATATGATATGACAACGGAAGATTTGATACCGGAAGAGGATACTGTCATTACCATGACGAATCTAGGTTATATTAAGCGTATGAGTGTTGATAACTTCCGTGCCCAGAATCGTGGTGGTAAGGGAATTAAAGGTATGCAGACCTTAGAGCAGGACTTTATTAAGGAACTGTTTATGACAACCACCCATCATCATATTATGTTCTTTACTAATACGGGACGAGTTTATCGCATTAAGGGATATGAGATTCCGGAGGCAGGCAGAACCGCCAGAGGCACAGCAATTGTGAATCTACTGCAGCTGCAGCCTGGTGAAAAAATCAGTGCAGTTATGGCAGTGAAGGATTATAAAGAGAATGAATACCTGATTATGGCAACCAAAAATGGTCTGGTGAAAAAGACGCCGATTACAGAATATATGAATATTCGTAAAAATGGTTTGCAGGGTATTGTTCTTCGGGAAAATGATGAACTAATTGAGGTTAAGCATACAACGAAGCATGAAGATATCTTCTTAGTTACGAAGAACGGACAGTGTATTCGTTTTGATGAAGGCGGTGTGCGTACAACTGGCAGAAGCTCCATGGGTGTAATTGGTATGCATTTGCGCCAGGGAGATTATGTAGTTGGAATGCAAACAAGCTCTCAGGGTGAAGCCTTATTATTCGTATCTAAAAATGGTATGGGTAAGAGGACCTTAGCAAGTGAATTTACGCCTCAGAATCGTGGCGGCTTCGGTGTGAAGTGTTATAAGATAACAGAAAAGACCGGAGAAGTCATTGGATTTAAGGCGGTGGATGGAGACAGTGAGATTCTGTTAATTACCAATGAGGGTATTATTATCCGAATGGGTGTAGCAGATATTTCTATTCTGGGAAGATCCACATCTGGTGTAAAGCTTATGGCAGTAGACCAGGAAAAGGATATTCATGTAGCAAGTATTGCCAAGGTAAGAGAAACAGTAACCGATTGTGAGACAGCAGATGCTAAAGATGCAGAGACAGAATCGGATTTGGAAGCGTATGAGGAATAAGCAGTGAAGGAAAAATTGCGTAGATTTATGTTAGGTGGCGGCTATGCACTGATTATTGCAACCGTTGCCATCGGTGCTTATTATCTGGTACTGGAGTATGCAGGAAACTGGTTTGATAGCAGTATTAAAGAAGTAAAGGTTACCCTACAGGAGGACGGTTCTCTAACTGTCCCTCTGGAGGGCGATATCTCACAATTGTACATATATTGGGAATGTGATGGTGGAACGGTAAAGCCTGTGTCGAAGTCGGAGGAAGCACAGTTAAATGAACAGAATACCCAGGATAATAGCTGGTATTACTGTTATACAAAGGCATCAGAGGGTGTTATTTGGGATAGTGCAGATGCAGATGGGAATGAATATGAGACGGCAACAGTTCGCGCAACTGTTTATACCGCAAAAGAAGACGTGGTAACGAAAATTGCAGACAGCAGCGTGGAAAAACAGTCTACCATTACATTAACGAAATCCGGGGAAGAGATAAAGGAAGCATCGAAAAGCCGGATTTTCTCCAATCCTGTGCGTAAGGACAGTGATGAAAAGTGGAGTCAGATTTATATTGTAAGCCAGTCTGAGGAAGCCGGCGTTACATTGGCTTATCGTACCGGTGAGACAATTACAGGGGAGGAATCCCTTGTTTTGTGCTGGAGTGCAGACAGTAATGTGCTTGTAGAAACAGATATTCAGGCGGGCGGTATTGGTGCATTTACAGCAGAGGATGGGGATGGAGTTACATTTCTGTCAATCGTAAATGAAGTTACCTGTAAAACAGAAGAAGCTGTAGCAGTACAGGCATTTTTAGTAGAGTCTTCTAATTCGGGACTTAACACAGGTGAAGTAGAGGAAGCAGACAGACAGTGCAGTGCACTGATTGAAATAGGGAGGTAGCCATGAGAGAGGTAGCAGTATCTTGTATTACAGACAAAGTGGCCGAGATGTGTATTCGTGCAAATCATGAATTATCTACAGATATGCGATGCGTATTTGACTCGGCCAGAGAAGGAGAACAGTCTCCTTTGGGAAAGCAGATATTAGAACAGTTAAATGAGAATCTTACCATAGCGAAAGAAGATATGATTCCCATTTGTCAGGATACAGGAATGGCTGTTTTATTTGTAGAGGTGGGCCAGGAGGTACATTTTACCGGAGGTTCACTGGAGGATGCCATTCATGCTGGTGTGAGAAAAGGATATACGGAAGGATTTTTAAGAAAATCTGTTGTAAAGGATCCTATTCTTCGGGAAAATACAAAGGATAATACGCCGGCAGTCATTCATTATTCTATCGTTCCCGGTAATCAGGTTAAGATTACCATTGCACCAAAGGGCTTTGGTAGTGAGAATATGAGTCGGGTATTTATGTTGAAGCCGGCAGATGGAATTGAAGGCGTGAAAAATGCCATTTTAACAGCAGTGAAGGATGCCGGCCCCAATGCCTGTCCACCTATGGTAGTGGGTGTAGGAATTGGTGGTACTTTTGAAAAATGTGCCCTTCTTGCAAAGCAGGCGTTAACCCTTCCGGCAGACGGTCATTCAGAGATTCCTTATGTAAAGGAATTAGAAGAGGAGATGCTTACGAAGATTAATCAGTTAGGCATCGGACCAGGAGGATTAGGTGGCACGAAGACAGCATTGGCTGTACGGGTACTGACTTATCCGACCCATATTGCAGGATTACCTGTGGCAATTAATATTTGTTGTCACGTAAACAGACATGTAGTTGAGACGATTTAATGG
>CAZLTS010000140.1:0-3716 GCA_964562495.1 uncultured Lachnospiraceae bacterium
AATATGCTACAACAGGTGATGGTATCTTAACCTCTCTTAAGGTTATGGAGGTTATGCTGGAGAAGAAGATGAAGCTGTCTACTTTGGCTGCACCGGTTACCATTTATCCACAGCTATTAAAGAACGTAGCAGTTACAGATAAGAAGGCAGCACAGGCTGACCCAGATGTACAGGCAGCGGTGGCAGCAGTGGCAGAGGCCTTAGGTGATGATGGACGTATTCTTGTAAGAGAAAGCGGAACCGAGATGCTGGTACGTGTTATGGTAGAAGCAGAAAGTCACGAAATCTGTGAGAAATATGTAAATGAAGTAGTTGCAGTAATCGAGAAAAAGGGTTATTGCGCATAAAGATACGGAGGAATTAAGAAATGATAGCAGAGAGAATGAAAGGGTTTGTACAGAATAATTCTGTGATTCGTGCTATGTTTGAGGAGGGCAACCGTCTGGCAAAGATTCATGGTAGAGAGAATGTATATGATTTTAGCTTGGGTAATCCCAACGTAGCAGCTCCGGCGGCAGTGAATCAGGCCATTAAGGATATCTTAGATGAGGAGGATTCCACCTTTGTACATGGCTATATGAGTAATGCTGGATATGAAGATGTAAGAGAAACCATTGCCGAACATTTAAATCGATTACATGGAACGAAGTTTAGCGCTAAGAATTTGATTATGACAGTTGGTGCAGCCAGTGGATTGAATGTTATCTTTAAGACCTTATTAGATCCAGGAGATGAAGTGATTGCCATTGCACCATTTTTCGTAGAGTATCGGGCTTATGTAGGAAATTACGACGGTAAGCTGGTTGTGGTAAACGCTGACCAGAATACCTTCCAGCCGGATTTGGCAGCATTGGAGCAGGCTATTACTCCAAAGACAAAAGCCATTATTGTAAATACACCTAATAATCCTACCGGTGTTGTATATAGTGAGGAAACGATTCAGAAGATGGCAGCGGTACTGGAAGCAAAGGAAGCAGAGTATGGAACCTCTATTTTCCTGATTTCTGATGAGCCATATCGTGAGCTGGCTTATGATGGTGTGTTTGTACCCTATTTAACGAAGTATTATCATAACGCCATTATCGGTTATTCTTATAGTAAGTCTTTATCCCTTCCAGGTGAGCGTATTGGTTATCTGGTTATCCCGGATGAAGTAGATGATGCGTCAGCAGTGATTCAGGCAGCGTCTATTGCAACACGTATCTTAGGTTATGTAAATGCACCTTCCTTAATGCAGCGTGCGGTAGCCCGTTGTGTAGATGAGAAAACAGATGTGGCATATTATGACCGGAATCGTAAGCTGTTATATGACAGCCTGACTGACATGGGCTTTACCTGTGTTAAGCCAGAGGGTGCCTTCTATCTGTGGGTAAAATCACCAGTAGAAGATGAAAGCGTATTTTGTGAGGAAGCAAAGAAATACAATATTTTAGTTGTGCCGGGCACCTCTTTTGTAGGACCGGGATTTGTAAGAATCGCATACTGCGTATCTTACGAAACCATACAGAACTCTCTACCTGGATTTAAGAAGGTGGCAGAGCACTTTGGACTGGTTAAATAAAAGCATCGTTGATGCTTCGGCATGGAGGAAAAAATGGCTTGGAGAGATTATGTACGAACAGTAGAACCATACACACCGGGAGAGCAGCCAAATAAACCGGGTATGGTAAAGTTAAATACAAATGAGTGCCCGTATCCACCGGCACCGGGTGTGGCGAAAGCAGCGGCAGAGTTTGATACCAATTGTCTGCGTCTGTATCCCGACCCCAATGCAGCCAGTCTGGTAAATACACTGGCAGCGTATTATGGTGTGGAGACCAATCAGGTATTTGTGGGTGTCGGCTCGGATGATGTGCTGGCAACTGCATTTATGACATTTTTTAATAGCGAGAAGCCTGTGTTGTTCCCGGATATTACCTATTCCTTTTATAAGGTATGGGCAGATTTGTTTCGGATTCCATATGCGTGTCCTGCTTTAGATGAGAATTTCGAAATTAATCCTGAGGATTACAAGAAGGAAAATGGCGGTGTCATATTCCCTAATCCCAACGCACCTACAGCAATTGGGATGCCCCTTGAGCAGGTAGAAGCAATTATAAAGGAGAATCAGGACGTAGTAGTTATCGTAGATGAAGCCTATGTGGATTTCGGTGCACAGTCAGCTTTATCCTTGGTTTCTCAGTATGAAAATCTGCTTGTTGTGCAGACATTTTCTAAGTCACGTGCCATGGCTGGTATGCGAATTGGTTTCGCCATTGGAAGCCCTGCTTTGATTCAGGCTATGAATGATGTGAAGTTTTCCTATAATTCTTATACCATGAACCAGTGCACCTTAAAGATTGGTGTTGAAGCTGTGAAGGATGAGCGTTATTTCAGAGATACGCTTACGAAGATTGTTCACACAAGAGAACAGGCAAAGGAAAGACTGGCTAAGCTTGGTTTTACCTTTACAGATTCTAAGGCAAACTTCCTGTTTGCCAGCCACAGAAGTGTTCCTGCTAAGGAGATTTTTGAGGCATTAAAGGAAGAAAATATCTATGTGCGTTACTTTAGCAGTCCACGTATTGATAATTATCTACGCATCACCATTGGAACGGATGAAGAGATGGAACGACTGTATGAAGCGTTGGAGACAATCATAAAGAAAACTTTATAATGGCAATAGAAAGTCCTGGCAGTTTGTCAGGACTTTTTTCTACTTTTTCGACAGACGCAGAGGATTCTCCCGCATACGGACAAATCCTCAAGAGGCTGCTCAAAAATTAGAAAAAAGTGTTGACAATCTGCAGTAGTGGTGTTATATTTCAAATAGAACAAATAACACAAAACAACTCTATTATACGTCAAGAAGTCAAAGGAGGAGTGGACTATGAATATACAGAAATTTACGCAGAAGTCAGTGGAAGCGATTCAGAACTGTGAGAAGCTGGCTTATGAATATGGAAATCAAGAGATTGAACAGGAACATTTATTGTATGCCCTGGTGACGGATGGGGATGGTTTGATTCCGAAGCTTATTGAGAAGATGGAGATACAGGTGCCTCATTTTGTGAACCGGGCAGAGGACTATTTGAAGAAGCGGGTGAAGGTATCCGGCGGTCAGGTGTATATTGGTAAGGATTTAAATCAGGCATTGCTTCAGTCTGAGGATGAGGCGAAGGCCATGGGAGATTCTTATGTGTCTGTGGAGCATCTGATGTTAGCGATGTTGTCCCATCCGAATCCGGGATTGAAGGAGCTGTTTCGTGAATACGGTTTTACAAGAGACCGTTTTCTACAGGCACTATCCAGCGTCCGGGGTAATCAGCAGGTGAATACTGATAATCCGGAAGCAACCTATGACAGCTTGAATAAGTACGCAACGGATTTGGTAGACCGGGCTAAGAATCAGAAGCTGGATCCTGTTATTGGACGAGATGCAGAGATACGGAATGTAATTCGGATTCTGTCCCGTAAGACAAAGAACAATCCTGTGTTGATTGGTGAACCTGGTGTTGGTAAGACCGCTGCAGTAGAAGGGTTGGCACAGCGTATTGTACGTGGTGATGTACCGGAGGCATTGAAGAATAAGAAGATATTTGCACTGGATATGGGCGCACTGGTAGCAGGGGCTAAGTATCGGGGCGAATTTGAAGAACGATTGAAAGCAGTCTTAGATGAAGTGAAGAAGAGTGATGGCAACATCATTCTGTTTATTGATGAGCTGCATACCATTG
>CAZLTS010000141.1:0-3715 GCA_964562495.1 uncultured Lachnospiraceae bacterium
ATATGTTATCAGGATTTTGGAAAATGGTCCTGTAGAGTTAGGTGTCATTGCCAACCACATTTATAATGAATATGAAGATTTTAAGATGCAGGAATACGGCTATACGAAATTTGAGCGTTTTATCTCCAGTATTGATGGCGTGAAGGTAGAACAAAGCAATGGAGGTAAGCCACAGAAAATGGCAAGACTGACTGAAAAAACGCATAGAATATAAAAAAGTTTTAGGACGTTTACGTATACAGATTTTCTGAAAGCCATACTTTATGATACGCCGGTTTGTGGTGCGAACCTATACCATAGCAAAGTGACAGGGAAGGTACTTCTTTATGGAGTAAATGCTGGAACCATTGTTATGGCAGAGCTTCTGGGACTGCCGGAGGAGGAAGGGTTCTATGGGATACAAATTAAACAAGATGGCCCTATTTGCAGAATGCCTGCTGCAGGGGCGAGGCTGTGGTGTTTATATTATATAGCAGCTTTTACACCATGGGAGGTTATGGGAGAGCAGGTTACGATTTGGAACATGAACGAGAAAAGCCTGTTGATACAGGAAAGACTTACAAAGGTTGACTGGTGTTTGGATTAGATTAGAGAGAAATAAACAGGGAAAGGAAGGTAGCAGCTATGGAAGAAAAAGACATTTTAGAAGTTGAAACAGAAGAAAAAGAAGGTCCTTTCCCTGAAAAACCGGATTATACAGCGGAGATTACAGAGATTATACGGAGTCATGATTCAGCAGCGCAGATTCGGGATCAGTTAAGTGATTACCATGAAAACGATATCGCAGATGCACTGGATCAGTTAACACCGGAGGAACGTAAGAAGCTGTATGCCATTATTGGTGCAGAGGCTACTTCCGATGTATTCGCTTATTTGGCGGAAGATGTTGGTACTTATTTAGAGGAGCTGGACAATGAACATGCAGCGGACATTATTGAAGAAATGGACGCAGATGATGCCATTGATGTTTTAGAGGAATTGGAGGATGCCCAACGAAAAGAAATCATCGGGTTAATGGATGAAGAGGCGAAGCAGGACATTCATTTGATTCTATCTTTTGATGAAGAAGAAATTGGTAGCCGTATGACTACCAATTTCATTGTCATTAATAAGAATCTGACGGTACGTCAGGCTATGAAATCTTTGGTAACCCAGGCGGCAGAAAATGATAATATTTCTACCATTTATGTAACGGGAGATGATGACACCTTCTATGGTGCCATTAACTTAACGGATTTGATTCGTGCCAGATATTATGTGGAGCTGGAGACACTGATTAGTACATCCTATCCTTATGTGTACGCTAATGAGAAAACAGAGGACTGTTTTCAAGAGTTAAAGGATTATTCCGAAGATTCCATTCCCGTATTAGATGGAGACCATCACTTGCTGGGTATTATTACCTCTCAGGATATTGTTGAGGTTGTTGATGAAGAGATGAGTGAGGATTATGTTAAGCTGGCTGGTTTAACAGAGGAGGAGGATTTATACGAACCATTACTTGCCAGTGTAAAAAAACGTCTTCCGTGGCTGTGTATTCTGTTGTTTCTGGCACTGGGGGTTTCGACCGTTACAGGATTGTTTGAAAGTGTGGTTGCCCAGCTTACCATTGTTGTCAGCTTCCAGTCTATGATACTAGGTATGTCCGGTAACGTAGGTACCCAGTCTTTGGCTGTTACCATTCGTGTGTTAATGGATGGAGAAATTACAGGAAAACAGAGAAGAACGCTGGTATTTAAGGAAATGCGTATTGGTATGACAAACGGACTGATTCTGGGACTTGTTTCCTTTACGGTTATTAGTATGTATGTGTGGCTGTTAAAGGGAAAAACCCTTTTGTTTGCAACTGCCATTTCCGGCTGTATCAGTCTGGCGTTGTTTGTGGCTATGAGCATTGCCAGCTTTACAGGAACCATGATTCCCATTACGTTAAAGAAGCTGGGAATCGACCCGGCGGTAGCATCAGGACCGCTGATTAGTACCATTAACGACTTGATTTCTGTAGTAACCTACTATGGAATGACCTGGATTTTATTAATCAATGTATTACAATTAGTAGAATAATAGATTGAAAAACAAAAGAACCCATGGATATGGAGGAACAAAATGGGATTATTTGATTTATTTCTTTGTGCAGTAGCGCTTTCTATGGATGCTTTTGCAGTTTCTATTTGTAAAGGCTTATCTTTAGGAAAAACGAATGTAAAGCATATGTGTATTGCAGGTGCGTGGTTTGGCGGATTTCAGGCATTGATGCCTTTAATGGGGTATTATCTTGCCAGCTTCTTTGCTAAGAAGATTGAAACCTACGATCATTGGATTGCTTTTATCTTACTTGCATTTATCGGTGGGAATATGATTAAGGAATCTATGGGAGAGGAAGAAAGTGTAGATGCTTCCATGTCTTATAAAACCATGCTTCCTCTGGCTGTAGCTACGAGTATTGATGCTTTGGCTGTTGGTGTTTCCTATGCATTTTTAGACGTTTCCATTATCCCGGTAGCTTCTTTTATCGGACTTGTAACATTTGTCTTTGCCGCTGTAGGAATTAAGATTGGAAGTCTGTTTGGAACCAGATATAAGTCAAAGGCTGAGCTATGCGGTGGTGTAGTTCTGGTGATTTTAGGACTTAAGATTTTAATTGAAGGCATCTGGGGTTAAAAGTCGAGTATATTTTTACACTTTTTACAAATACTACTATTACAGTAAAATTTGTAAAAAGGAGATAAAAGCATATGAAAGCTACAGGGATCGTTAGAAGAATAGATGATTTGGGACGGGTTGTGATTCCCAAAGAGATTAGAAGAACATTGCGGATTCGAGAAGGAGACCCACTTGAAATCTTTACAGATCGACAAGGCGAGGTAATCTTAAAGAAGTATTCACCTATTGGAGAAATGGGAGCATTTGCGAAACAGTATGCAGATAGTATGGGAGCAGTAGGTGATTTTGCAGTGCTGATTACAGATAGAGACCAGATTTTGGCAACGGCATCTACAGGAAGAAAGGATTTAATCGGGAAATCCATTAGCCAGACCTTAGAGAAGACTATGAATCGGAGAGAATGTGTGAACACATTCAAGAAAAATGGGAAGTCCATCAGCCTGGCTGAAGGAGATGACTATGGAAATGAATCGGGACAGCTAATCTATCCGATTATTAGCGAAGGAGATGTAGCAGGTACGGTTATTTTAGTGGAAAAAGAAAAACCCTTAGGAGGGGAAGAAGAAAAGCTTGCTAAAGTTGCAGCACAATTTCTTGGCAAGCAGATGGAAAGCTGAAAAATGGCTAAAAATCTAGGTAAAATGGCATAAATTGGTTGACAAATTCTGTGATAAAGGGTATAAATATACGAGAGGGAATACGCGGTGTAGTATTTTTCAATTTTTTTATTAGGAGGATTTATCATGAATAAGACAGAATTTGTTGCAGCTATTGCAGATAAGACAGAGTTATCTAAGAAAGACGCTGAAAAGGCAGTTAAGGCATTCGTGGATGTTGTATCAGAAGAATTAAAGAAAGGTGAGAAGATTCAGTTAGTTGGATTTGGAACATTTGAAGTAGCTGAGCGTTCTGCAAGAGAAGGCATTAATCCTCGTACAGGCGAGAAGTTAAGCATTGCAGCATCTAAGGCACCTAAGTTTAAGGCTGGTAAGGCATTAAAGGATGCAATCAACGAATAAGAATTGATTTGAACGTATAAAGGAACCTGTTT
>CAZLTS010000142.1:0-3713 GCA_964562495.1 uncultured Lachnospiraceae bacterium
GTCTTTGATTCGTGCTTTTGGCAGCACTATATATGACGAAGAGGATAATTTTGATTTTGAAAATGAGAAGGCAGTTGAGGCACTGCAGTGGATACAAGATGGAGTCGATAAGGGCTGGTATCCGCCTCATGCAGAGAATCTGGAGATTACAGATAATCAGGAGTTGTTTTATAACAACCAGTTAGGGTTCTATATTTATAATATAGCAAATAGAGGTTTGGTGGATAATCTGGAGGATTATGGCTTTGTAAATTTCCCGGGAAATGTTGCTACGTCCTTTATTACCGGATTTGAGATATTTGATAATGGAAATGACGCTAAGATTAAGGTGGCGAAAGATTTCTTAACGTATATTTATGAAAACGATACATGGTTGGATTTATCTGCAGGTAATATTCCTGTTAGTAAGAAGGTAGGCGAGAAATACGGAGATCAGATTGAGATGCTAAATGCTTTCTTAGATAATACGCCGCAGGTTGTGGACTTTATGAACAACTGTCCCAACTGGCAGGGCAATGACACATCAGTGCGCAGTGTTTTCTGGCCGAATATTCATGCATTGTTAAGAAAACAGGTAACAGCCCAAGAGTGTGCAGCCAATCTGGATGCAGATTGCAATGAAGCCATTGGTATTGGGCGGCAAGGGAGTGTCCTTCATGAATAAAAGCGAGAAAAGAATTTATTTAATACAGGAACTGTTAAAGGAACGCAGAGAATATCAGAATATTGTTATTCCCGTTGGAACAGAGGAACAGAAACAGTTGTTGCGGGCGCTGATGAACGTGCGTATGGCGGCAGACCAGACAGAGGAGTTTTTGAAAATCCAGGATGCTTATTTGCAAGAGGCAATCCGGGAAAAAGGAATTGTATCGCTGGGGGATTTGACACCGCTTATCCCTGGAATCTATCTGTGGCAGGGAGACATTACCACATTGGCAGTAGATGCAATTGTAAATGCAGCAAATAGTGGTATGACAGGCTGTTATCATCCCAACCATAACTGCATTGATAATTGTATTCATACCTACAGTGGTATTCAGCTTAGAAAATACTGTCAGGATATGATGGACCAACAAGGACAGGAAGAGCCTACAGGACAAGCTAAGATTACGCCGGCTTATAATCTGCCTTGTAAATATGTGATTCATACAGTGGGGCCAATCGTGCAGGGAAAATTGACAGAAAAACATTGTACACTGTTGAAATCCTGTTACCGTTCTTGCCTGGAGCTGGCTGAAGAATCAGGTGTTACCAGTATTGCATTTTGTTGTATATCGACTGGTGTATTTATGTTTCCCAATGATAAGGCGGCAAAGATTGCAGTGGAGACTGTGGAGAGCTTCCGAAAAGAAACCGGCAGTCAGATGAAGGTTGTATTTAACGTTTTTAAGAATACGGATTATGAAATCTATAAAAAGCTGATTCATTAATTTTTAAAATTCACTCTTGTATTAAGTCTTTTTATGTGGTATAAATGAGTTAGAAG
Source organism: uncultured Lachnospiraceae bacterium (assembly GCA_964562495.1). GTDB lineage: Bacteria > Bacillota > Clostridia > Lachnospirales > Lachnospiraceae > CANQSA01. The sequence goes on from CAZLTS010000142.1 coordinate 1,487, forward strand.
CGTCTAACCAAAGAGGCGATTCTAAAATATAATGCATTGGAGTGGAGCAAATTATGTTTATTGAGATGAAAGGCATTAAGAAGCATTACGGGGAAGGTGAGAACCGCAGTGACGTGCTAAATGGAATTGAGATTGGAATAGAAAAAGGGGAGATTTGCGTTCTTTTAGGCCCATCGGGCTCTGGCAAGTCTACCCTTTTAAACATTATTGGGGGCATTGATGAAGCCAGTGAAGGTTACATAGCCATTAATGGGGAAAAGACAGATGAGATGAACGAGAAGCGTCTGACAGAGTACCGTAGGAAGCATTTAGGTTATGTATTTCAGATGTATAATCTGATTCCCAACCTGAATATTAAGGAAAATGTGGAAGTAGGTGCCTATCTGGGGGATTCGCCTCTGGAGGTTGACGAAATTCTAAAAACCTTAGGTCTGTATGAGCATCGCCATAAGCTTCCGAATCAGTTGTCCGGCGGACAGCAGCAGCGTACTTCCATTGGTCGGGCCATTATTAAAAATCCAGATATCCTGTTATGCGATGAACCAACAGGAGCCTTGGATTATAACACATCAAAAGAAATCCTTAAACTATTAGAAGAGATTAACCACAAATACGGCAACACGATTATTATTGTTACCCATAACGATGCCATTAAAAATATGGCGGATCGTGTGATTACATTACGTGATGGCTGCGTGCGGAAAAATTATAAAAATGAGCATAAAATTCCGGCAGCGGATTTAGAGTGGTAGGAGGTGCGTTATGAAAGATCCTATGAGAAAACGCATCCTTCGAGAACTGAAAGATGATTTTGGAAAATATCTGGTTATCTTTTTATTTATGATTTTGCTAATTTCCTTTGTATCTGCATTTTTGGTAGCAGATAATTCAGTCTATAGTGCCTATGAAGAAGGCTTTGAGAAATATAAGCTGGAGTGGGGACATTTTACCGTATCTAGCGAATTAGATGAAGCTACGGTGCAGCAGCTTGCCAAAAAGTCGGATACCGCCATTTATGATTTGTCCTATTTTGAAGAAAAGGATGAGGAAAACGGGGCGAATATTCGTGTGTATCAGGTGCGGGATGTTGTGAATCTGGAGTGCGTCATGGAGGGCAGCCTGCCGGAAAAAGAGAACGAAATTGCTTTAGACCGTATGTTTGCACAGAATAGTTCTCTTAAGGTGGGTGATACCATTACCCTGCGTGGAAAGGTGCTTACCATTACCGGGTTGATTGCAGTGCCGGACTATAGCTGTCTGTTTGAAAATAATACGGATATGATGTTTGATTCTGTTAATTTTTCTATTGCAGTTATGACAGAACAGGGCTATAAGGCTGTGGAAAGTACCAATCAGTTTTATAATTATGCATGGATGTATCAGGAGGAACCGGAAGACGAAAGCGCAGAGAAGGAAGCCTCAGATGCGTTTCTGGAAAATGTAAAGACTGTTTTGGCAGATGCTTCTGTGCCAACCATGTTAACCAACTATATTCCGCGTTATAACAATCAGGCCATTAATTTCACCGGAGAGGATATGGGCGGAGATAAGGCCATGTTTTTAATGTTAGATTATATTGTTATTGTGATTTTGGCATTTGTATTTGCCATTACCATATCCGGTACCATAGTGAGAGAAGCAGGGGTAATTGGAACCTTGCGTGCATCCGGCTATAAGAAATCAGAACTGATTCGCCATTATATGGTGCTACCTGTATTGGTCACTTTGGTGGCGGCAGTCATCGGTAACGTCATTGGCTATACATGTTTAAAATCCTACATGGTGAAAATATATTATAATTCGTACAGCTTGTGTACTTATAAAACCTTATGGAATGGAGAAGCCTTTATAGAAACAACCGTTGTCCCGCTTGTACTGATGTTTGTCATTAATTTATTGGTGCTTGTTAGAAAAATGCAGTTTTCACCGCTGGATTTTCTACGTCGTGATTTAAAACGAAAGAAGAAAAAGAAGGCATTTCCTTTGAATACGAAGATACCATTTATCCATAGATTTCGTATTCGAATTCTGTTGCAGAACATTCCCAACTATATTACTTTGCTTTTGGGAATCCAGTTGGCAGCCATTATTGTTGTATTTGGCCAGATGTTTATGCCCTTGTTAGATGACTATGCTGCAGAGGTTGAAGATAGCATGATTGCAACCTATCAGTATGTACTAAAGACACCTGTTGACACAGAAAATGAAAACGCAGAAAAATACAGTC
>CAZLTS010000143.1:0-3710 GCA_964562495.1 uncultured Lachnospiraceae bacterium
TTATATTCCGGTGGGTTATGGCTGGCTGTTACGTTAATACCTGCAATACAACCTAACTGACGTACTGTAAAGGACAGCTCCGGTGTAGGACGCAGTGACTCAAACACATATGCCTTAATTCCGTTTGCTGCTAAGCAAAGTGCTGCCTCATCTGCAAATTCCGGTGACATACGACGGGAATCATATGCAATGGCAACACCCTGTGCCTGCTTGCCAACCTTCGTAATGTAGTTGGCTAATCCCTGCGTTGCCTTACGAACTGTGTAGATGTTCATCCGATTAACACCTGCTCCAATTACGCCTCTCAGTCCTGCTGTACCAAACTCTAATTCTGTGTAAAACCGATCTTCAATTTCCTTATCGTCTGCTGCAATTGCCTTTAATTCTGCCTTCGTTGCATCATCAAAATAGGGGTTTGATAACCATTCATTATAAAGTTCCTTGTAATCCATTTTTATACCTGCTCCTTTCTATTCTTTGGCGATTTCATACAATTATCTTAGCACATCCCTTTCCAAAAATAAAGTAAATTCACATTTTAATTTCTGCTGTCTGCATACTTTTATCAGCTTCTCCATATTTTTCTCACTAATCCATGCTTTATTGGTATTCATATAGTAATTTAATATCTTCCAGAATTTCTCAGGAAACCGAAGCAAGGCAAGCAGCACCTCCACCTCTTTAGCAGAAACCGGATGTATTGCACTGTAGGCACGAAACAGGGAAAGTCCTAAATCCTTGTTCCACTGATTCTTCTCCATAGCCTTACGCAGATAACCGTAGAAATCCCAGATTTGCATACCAAAATGCATCTGTTCAAATCGCACCACAGCCTGCCAGTCATTGCCATAATATATATTGTGATAATTGTAGCAGCCATGGCACAGCTCCCCCTGTTTCTGCTTTTGCTGCCATAATTCTATGTAATCGGCCTGCTTCAGCGTATTCACTGCCGCCGTGGCATTGTCATACTGCTGCGCAAAGCAGGCAAGCACCTGTCTTTCAAATTCTTCCTTCTGGGATTTTTTTCGGATATAATTATAGATACGCTTCAGCTCGTTGGTTCGCTTATCCAGCAGTTGGTCTAGCGAAATAGCTGTATTTAGCTTATGGCAATTTTCCGTAAGCTTCTCCATGCCAAGCTGGTGAAAGCAGTTGTGCAGCCGTCCCAGAAGTGCCGCCCCCCGCTGCAAATCATAACTGTCATTCATAATGGGATTCTGCCCGCCGTACCAGTCCTTTACCACATAATAGGTACCATCCTCATCGGCACTCATAAGCTGTCCTTCTTTATTTCTTACAATGGTATCCACCCGCACCTGCCGCATACTGGCTATGGCTTCTAGTACAGCCGCTTCTATTTCCAGCGTCTCCGGCCTACCGGCATAAGGCATGAGCAGCTTTAAGCCTGCATTTGTATCGCACAGCAAAGCGCCTCTTGTACCCATGGTACGAACTACTTGAAATGTATATTGTTCTAAAACATTTCGTCCTTTTTCTTCCATAAAAAACCCTCCATCCATTGTTTCTGCTTTGCCTGTTACCAGAACACACAATACAATGTATGAAGGGTTTTATCTATATATTCATCTGATTGGAAACAAGTGCCAACAGCTTATCCCGAGTGTTATCCTCTGGATGTGCTAACACATGTAAAAGGAGCTCGTTTAACGTTTCTCCCACTGCCTTTCCCTGCGTAATGCCTGCCTGCAGCAGTTCCTTACCACCAATAGCTAAATCCTTAATGGCGATACAATCACCGCTTTCACAGATTTCTTCATAAGCATTCTGCAGCCAGGTAAGCTTCTCTCCTACGCCACCAGAATCGCCTTTGCCCTTACCTGCTACATCTGCCCGGCGCAGCGCCAGCCACGTGGGATACAGCAACGGGCCAATTTCATACATGCTATACCGCACTGCTGCCAGATTCAAATCCGGGTGATCTCTATGATGCAATACAAGTTTCGTTACAATCTGCTTCGTCCTATTGTCAAATCGCAGTTCCTGTAAAATCTGTTCTGTCAGCTTGGCACTATAGGTAGCATGACTATGGAAATGATCTCCATCTGCCTCCACTGTTTTACACAGTGGTTTGCCTACATCATGCAGCAGGGCCGCCCAGCGCAGATAATGCTCCGGTGCTGTATGGGCTAATACTGTTAAGGTATGTGTGCCCACGTCCTGATTATGATTTTTCGTATTCTGGTTTGTTTCAAACATAGCGTCCAGCCAAGGCATAATCACCGACGACATCTTTGTGTCATAACACAGCCGAATCTTCTCCGGTGCATCTGACATCAGCAGCTTATCTAACTCTACCTGTATCCGTTCCTTACTGACCTGTTGTAAACGCTCTGCCAATGGTGGAATGGCTGCCAGCGTATCCTGATGGATGTCAAAGTTAAGCTGTGCCGCAAAACGTACAGCCCTAAGCATACGCAAGGCGTCTTCGCAGAAGCGTTCTCTGGCATCTCCTACACAACGAATGACCTTACGCTTCAAATCACCGATTCCGTCAAAAGCATCCACCAGTCCTGCCCTGGGATTATAAGCCATAGCATTAATGGTAAAATCCCGTCTTTTTAAATCTTCAATAAGATTAGAGGTAAACTCCACATAATCCGGGTGCCTGCTGTCTGTATAAGTTCCATCAATTCGATAGGTGGTTACCTCATAGCCAGTATGGTGCATAATAACCGTCACCGTTCCATGCTGGATTCCCGTATCTACAGTGGCATTAAACAGAGCCTTTACTTCCTCTGGCTTAGCCGATGTGGTAATATCCCAATCTCCCGGCTCACGCCCCAGCAGAGTATCCCGCACACAGCCGCCTACAACATAGGCTTCGTGGCCTGCATCATTTAATATACGTAAAATCAGCTTCGCATCTTCCGGTATTTCCATATTTATTTCCAGACTCTCAGCATAATTTGACATGGGATACTCCTTTCCTGCCCCGTGGCATGTATATCCGGGTATGCTTTATCTTAGTATGCCTTACCCCAGTAAACCATTTTATCAGCATGCTTTCCACAACATACACATGTGTCAGAAATATGCTCCTGCTCAAATGGCATACAACGTGATGTGGCTGTTGTATCTTCCTTAATCTTATCCTCACATGCCTGATCACCGCACCACATAGCCTTAACGAAGCCGGGCTTAGTTGCAACTGCCTCCTTAAATTCTTCATAGGTTGTTGCTGTTGTAGTGTGTGCATCTCTGTGAGCCTTAGCACGAGCAAACATATCCTTCTGAATCGTTTCTAGTAATTCTCCAGTCTTTGCTTCAATCTCATCTAGGGACACTACTATCTTTTCTCTTGTATCACGACGTACCAATACTGCCTGATTTGCTTCAATATCCTTCGGTCCGATTTCAATACGCATTGGAATGCCACGCATCTCCTGCTCGGAGAACTTCCAGCCTGGACTCTTATCAGAATCATCTACCTTCACGCGGAATGCGCCTAACTTCTCACGAAGTTCTTCTGCCTTCTCTAAGACACCTTCCTTATGCTGCGCAATGGGGATAATCATAACCTGTGTAGGTGCAATACGTGGTGGCAGAACCAATCCGCTGTCATCGCCATGTACCATGATAATAGCACCAATCAGACGGGTTGTCATACCCCATGAGGTCTGGTGTACATACTGCAGCTTATTGTCCTTATCTGTATACTGAATGTCAAATGCCTTAGCGAATCCGTC
>CAZLTS010000144.1:0-3701 GCA_964562495.1 uncultured Lachnospiraceae bacterium
TTTTTGACTTTTATACTTCGACGTGATAAAGTATAGGTAGGTATTTTGTTTCAAAAAATAATGGGAAAGGAGTTTTACAACACTATGAAACTTTTTATCTTGATTCTTTACTTTGCAGTACTGGTAAGCATTGGACTGTATTGTAGAAAACACGCAACAGATGTAAATGGCTTCGTTCTGGGTGGACGTAATGTAGGTCCCTGGCTGACTGCTTTTGCATACGGAACTTCTTATTTTTCTGCCGTTGTCTTTGTTGGCTATGCCGGACAATTCGGCTGGAAATATGGTATTGCCGCTACTTGGGCGGGCATTGGTAATGCCATAATTGGTTCTTTACTTGCCTGGGTAATACTGGGACGACGCACCCGTATTATGACGCAGCATCTAAATTCTGCAACTATGCCCCAGTTCTTCGGGGAACGCTTCCAAAGCAAACCATTAAAGATTACTGCATCTGTCATTATTTTTATTTTCTTAATTCCCTACACGGCATCGTTATATAATGGTCTGTCCCGTTTGTTTGGTATGGCTTTTGATATCGATTATTCTGTCTGTATCATTATTATGGCTGTACTGACGGCAATATATGTAATTGCCGGCGGTTACATGGCTACAGCCATTAATGACTTTATTCAGGGAATTATTATGCTTGTAGGTATTGTAATTATTATCGCCGCAGTGTTATTAAGCAAAGGTGGATTCATGGAAGCCTATAACGGTCTGGCTCAGATTTCTGACGAAACCGTTTCTTCTGCTCCAGGTGTCTTTGCTTCCTTCTTCGGACCGGATCCCCTGAATTTATTATTTGTGGTTATCTTAACCTCCTTGGGAACTTGGGGGCTGCCGCAGATGGTACAGAAGTTTTATGCCATTAAAGATGAGGATTCCATTAAAAAAGGAACTATTATTTCCACCTTATTTGCACTGGTGGTTTCCGGTGGCTGTTACTTTCTAGGTGGCTTCGGACGTTTATTCTCAGACCAAATTGATGTAGCTGCCAACGGATATGACTCGATTATTCCGACTATGCTAAAGAATCTGTCACCGATTTTGATTGCACTGGTTGTCATTCTTGTATTGTCTGCATCTATGTCTACGTTATCCTCTTTAGTCATTGCATCCAGCTCTACTCTTACCATTGACTTTTTAAAGGATAATTTCATTAAGAAAATGAGCGAGAAAAAACAACTTCTGATGATTCGTATTTTAGTCGTTGTATTTATTGCCATTTCTGCAGTACTTGCCCTAATTCAGTATAAGAGCTCTGTTACATTTATCGCACAGCTTATGGGTATCTCATGGGGTGCATTGGCAGGTTCCTTCCTGGCACCGTTTTTATACTCCCTGTACTGGAAGAAAACAACTGTGGCTTCCTGCTGGGTTTCCTTCATCTGGGGCTCTGGCATTATGCTAATTGACATGATTGCACCAAGCATTCTGCCTGCATTTATGCAGTCTCCTATTAACTGTGGTGCGATTGCCATGTTAGCAGGACTGATTATTGTTCCTGTTGTCAGCCTGTTTACAAAGAAGCCCAATCAGGAGCTGGTAGAGAATGCCTTTGCATGTTATGAAAAAACAACCAGTGTATCTCAGAAAACTGCACTGGGAAAGTGAAAAATACGAGGAGGTTTTTATTATGTTTTGTCCCAAATGTGGAAATCAATGTAATGATGGAATAACCTTTTGTCCATCATGTGGTGCACAGTTAGCAGCACCAAATCCTGTTACCGGAGGGCCAGTAAATCAGCAGACAGGTTACACGCCTGCTCCTGTGCCTTATAAGAAACACTACAACGCCGGTAATTTTACCCTATGGATTGGTTGCATTCTTGCAGCAATCTCTGTATTTCTTCCTTATGCATCTATTAGCTTATGGGGATATTCAGAGTCAATTTCCTTAATAGATGCTAGTGATGGACCTATTTTCTTAGGAATTGCCATTGTGGTAGCAGTACTGAATCTGTTTAAGGTAGATGTGTTAAATATTATCGGCTCTGTCATTCTACTGATTGCTGCCATCTATGAGCGTGCTAATGGCAGTGAATTGGGCTCTCTGGTGGATTATGGCTTTGGATGTACCTTATTAATCATAGGCTCCTTTGTTGCAGTTATTGGCGCTATTGTCGGTTTGGTAATGCACAAAAATGCCAAGAAAGCTATAGGATAGCGTTTGAAATTATGCCATAGGCGTACCGAAAAAGGGATTATTTGCGAAAGCAATACGCAAATAATCCCTTTTTGCTGTTTATATTATGTTATACAATTGCTTCTCCATTTACATACACATGATAGCCATTGGCGTTAATCTGTGAAGTATCCCCATCGAAGCTTGTCAAGTAACTGTCCTGCGTCAGATTCCATGTACTACCCGATTCCATTACCACTGCTACAGTTCCGGAAGATTTCTCTGGGTTAATAGCTCCGCTTAGACTGGTGCCACTTTTCATGGTGAAATTCAAGGTCGAGATGTCATCCACTAGAATATTACCACTAATAGACTGATTCTCTGTTGTTAAGGTAACGTCTCCACCATTAGCGCCTTCTGTTCCCCAGCCTCTTTCTGATGAGTTACCTTCAATACGCATAAAGGTATCATTAGCCATTACGAAAGATACGCCTGTTAAACTCACTTCACAAGACGTATTGGTAATATAAAACATATCACCTGTCTTCGCCTGAATACTACCACCTTCTGCTGTAAAAGAGGACTTACCCACATCAGCATCACCAGACATACTTTGATAAATCATGATAGCATGAATGTTCTCATCTTCATCTCCGTTGTAAGTATTATCCATATCCGAAATAACTGTACAGTCTTTAATGGATACTGAATTCTTACCCTCTACTACAACACCTTCACTATGATTTGCTGTAAGCTGGGCAGCTGTAACGGAAATATCCGCTGTACAATAAATCGCAGGACTTCCTGTACCATTGGTAACAAAACTGCCACCATTTACCGTCACCGTACCACCACCTCTGTCACTACGAATGGCTGCAGAGGAATTACCCTGTGTTTCTACATGCAAATTTAATGCATTCGTTGTTCCACCACCGGTTGTCTGGATTCCACCGGAATTATTCTGACTGGTTGTAATGGTGGAGTCTGATATATCCACTGTAGTTCCTTCACCATAAGAGAATACGCCATTTCCATTTACCGCATCTGTATTAATTGTTGCATTTTTAATGGTAACCGTAGCACCATTTAAAGCCAGCAGACCTGCATTCTGTCCGTAAAAATCTCCATTTTCAGTATTGGAGGAGTCACCACCTGTTTTGTTTACGGTAATGCCCTCCAATGTTGCTGCTACGCCATCTACCCGCAGTGCATTTTCATCATCTCCAGATGAAGTATAGGTTTCTCCATTTACTGTATCAGCTTGATCAATGGTGTTGGCAGCTGTACCATTGGTTACCTCGCTGCTGCCTCCAAAATCACTGCCACCTGCATTTAGATTTTTCACAATCACTACAGTTGCATTGTTATTTTCATCTAAAGTAACCTCTAAAACTGCTCCCACTACAATATCTGATAAAGTACCTTCTCCGCTACCCTGTAAATATTCCAATGTAACTGTTGTATCATCTGTTAATGTAAAGGTAATGGTTTCATCGCTTTCTTCGAAGCTGCTGCCACCTGAAGCTCCATCCGGCTTATCTGCTGGTGACGCTCCGCTATCTCCATCCGGCTT
>CAZLTS010000145.1:0-3693 GCA_964562495.1 uncultured Lachnospiraceae bacterium
TGCAGAATCGGACATTTTGTGGAAGCACAGATATTAGAGGCTATAGAAATTGACTACATCGATGAAAGCGAAGTTTTATCTCCGGCAGATGATGTTTACCATATTGATAAGACGAAGTTTCAGGTACCTTTTGTGTGTGGTGCCAGAGATTTAGGTGAAGCACTACGACGGATTGCAGAGGGTGCATCTATGATTCGTACAAAGGGAGAACCAGGAACAGGAGATGTGGTGCAGGCAGTACGACATATGCGTGCTATGAATGCAGAAATCCGACGTGTGCAGAGTCTGCGAGAGGATGAAGTCTATGAAGCTGCCAAGCAGTTACAGGTACCAGTGGAATTAGTAAGTTATGTTCATGAAAATGGAAAACTGCCTGTAGTGAATTTCGCAGCAGGCGGCGTGGCAACACCGGCAGATGCAGCACTGATGATGCAGTTAGGAGCAGAGGGTGTATTCGTTGGTTCTGGTATTTTTAAATCAGGTGACCCGGCAAAACGTGCAGCCTCTATTGTGAAGGCAGTTACCAATTATGAAGATGCTAAATTAATTGCTGAATTGTCTACAGATTTAGGAGAGGCCATGGTGGGCATTAATGAGCAGGAAATTAAGCTTCTTATGGCAGAACGCGGTAAGTAAGGGAGGCGACGGCAACAGTGAAAATTGCAGTGCTTGCCTTACAAGGGGCATTTATAGAACATGAACAGATGTTAACAAAATTAGGGGTAGAATCTTTTGAAATTAGACAGAAAAAGGACATAGACCAGCCTTTTGACGGACTGATTCTGCCCGGCGGAGAAAGTACCGTTATGGGAAAACTGTTACATGAGTCAGGCTTGTTTGAACCAATTCAGCAGAAGATTCTAAATGGGCTTCCTGTTTTGGGAACCTGTGCAGGGTTGATTCTGCTGGCAGAACAGGTAGAACAGGAACGCTCCCATTTAGAAACTATGCATATAACGGTAAAGCGAAATGCTTATGGCAGACAACTGGGCAGCTTTTACACAGAAGGTCAGTTTAAAGGATTGGGTATCGTACCCATGACCTTTATCCGAGCACCCTATATTGCATCAGTAGCAGAGGGTGTGGAAGTCCTGGCAGAAGTAGATGGGAAAATCGTTGCAGCCAGAGAAGGCAGGCAGTTAGCCTGTGCCTTCCATCCGGAGTTAAATGATAATACCGCTATTCACAGGTATTTTATTGATATGATTACGGAAAATTAATCTAGTTTTAAAATAAGCTCCAGTAATCTTTTTACGCTGGTTACCAGTTCTTTTCTGGTAATCAGCTCTTTTTCTAATGCGGTCAGAACACGTTCTGGGAAGCCGCAGCCCATCTTAATATCATTTCCGGCATTGATTTCCTTATAGTGTTCGCCTTTTGTCCACCAGTCTGTAGTAACCAAACCGGTAAAGCCCCATTCTTCACGTAAAATATCTGTAAGCATTTCCTTATTTTCAGAAGCACGATGTCCGTTAATTATGTTATAGGAGGACATAATTGCCCAAGGAGATGCTTCCTTTACAACAATTTCAAATGCCTTTAAGTAAATTTCCCGCAAAGCACGTTGGGAAACGCGGGAATCACTATTGGTTCGATTGGTTTCCTTGTTGTTACAGGCAAAATGTTTTACCGTGGCGCCAATGTTCTGGGATTGGATGCCGGAAACCATAGCCGCCGCCATTTTTCCTGCTAAAAGAGGATCCTCTGAATAGTATTCAAAGTTACGGCCACAAAGGGGACTCCTGTGAATGTTAATGGCTGGTGTCAGCCATAGTGCAATGTTATTTTCCTTGACTTCCATAGCACCTGCACGTCCAACAGCCGCTACTAAATCAGGATTCCAAGTGGCAGCCAGCAGTGTAGCACATGGCCATGCTGTGGTGCAGACACCACATTCCGGTTGAATACGCAGTCCGGCAGGACCATCAGCAGTCATAATGTTGGGAATACCATATTCCGGCAGATTACCAAAGCCAAATGTATTGGCAACGCCTGTGTTGGGCTGACCGCCTAATAGATGTGCCAGCTCCTCATTAGATAACTGGGCTATAAAGGTGTCTAAATCTGTGCTGCCATTGGCAACGTCAAATAAAGTTTTACTATCTTTTTTATAAGGCGTGCCTATGAAATAACGTGCCCGTGCTCTTGTCTGGGGCAGCATAATTTCCTCTGTAGGATCGTTAAGCTTCACAAGCCCGCAGGCGTCAGGGTCATTAGGCGTGCCAAGCGGCAGGGGTTCATAAGTGCCATCAGAACGCAGTCGGCACTTTAACTGGGTTGGCACCATTTTCTCAGATAGCTGACAAACAATTGTGTCAGAATCCACAACATAATTGCAAGATAGCACTGTGGTATCTCGTACGGAAGTTCCTATATAGAAGGTATAAGTGCCGGCTTCCAGAACATAAGCAGCTTGACAAATACGCCCCAAATCATCAAAAGAAGCCATAGCCAAAACAGGCATGGATAGAGATATAAGCTGTCCTTCTCCCGGAGCCAGCAGACGTGTTTTAACAAATGCACCAAGCACCCGGGACGGATTACCTAGCTGCTTATCTGGAGCACTGTAGTAAAGCTGTACTACCTCTTTGCCGGACATAGAACCAGTATTTGTTACCTGCACCTGTACCTGCAGTGTATGGTTGGAAATAGAGGCGGATACCTCCTTTAACTCAAATTTCGTGTAAGAAAGGCCGAAACCAAAGGGATAGCAAACCTTCTCCCCGGCACCGGGAATGGTTTCAAAATAACGATATCCCACGTAAATATCATCTGTATAATCTACGTAATCGTCAGATTCATGGAAGGAGGCTGTAGAAGGATAGGCCTCTAGGGAAGCTGCAAAGGTATCCGGCAGCTTACCGCAAGGATTTGATTCACCACGTATAATGGAAGCGGCAGCACTGCCACCCTCCATACCGCCTTGCCATGCAAGCAGTACAGACTGAATCTTTGGATTCTTATAAAACCAGGAGGTGTCTACCATGCCCCCTACATTTAATACAACAAATACCTTGGAAAAACGGGAACATACAGCAGTAACCATAGCCTCCTCAGCGCTTGTCAGGTAGAAATCACTACGTTCAAATAAACGGGCAGAAATCGCTGCTAAGTCATCTTCATTGGCATAGGTGTTAGGGGTGTCATCAGGTTTACTGCTTTTACGATCCCAGCCCTCTCCCGAAAAACGACTAATGGTAATGCAGGCTGTATCCGTAAAGGCAGCAGCCTGAGTAAGCAAAGTATCCGGTATTGCAGGCTCAACCAGCATACCTGCCACACCACCATTTTTATACTGTGTCTGCACATAGTCCCGGTAGAAGTCAGACAGCTCTTCGCATAAAGAAACATGATAAGGCTTTTCCTGCAATCCATCATACAAATTATGAATGTAAGAAACCGTGACATCACCACTGCCACCTCCACCCTTTACATAGTCAAAGCTTGCCTTACCAAATAAGGCTACACGACTGCCTTCACCCAGAGGCAGTAAATTATTTTCATTTTTCAGTAAAACCATACCCTCCATGGCGGCCTGCTTTGATAAAGCAATATGCTCTGCACAGGCAGTTACACGCTTACCATTTGGACCGAGAGGAAGGTTTGGTTGAAAACGCACACGCATCCATTTATTGTTCATTGAAAGTCCTCCTTGCTATTTGTAGTATGCCAGGCAATTGGGGAATTATTCCC
>CAZLTS010000146.1:0-3675 GCA_964562495.1 uncultured Lachnospiraceae bacterium
ATGCCCGACACACATTTCCTTATGATAAGGGAGTTAGATGCTCTTGGTGAGATTAATGTCATTTCCTTTACTTCTTTACATTCTTTCGTCAGTACCGCATCTCCTATGGTACGTACTACACGTGTTGCCATAATAATCTCCATTCTGTGTGATTTTTCACACTAATTCCAGTTTTTAATAACTTACAATCGGTGCATAATCAAATTGTACACCTATGCTTTTAAATATTTGTGAACTTATTATCTCTGTCTCTAAAATTTCTTTCGCATTCTCTATTATTGTATCTTCTCTTGCCCGTAAATACAACACAAATCGAAAAACATCTGCAATTTTAAACACAGAACCCTCTGTAGGACCTACCAGCTGCAGACCTTCTACGCCCTGCAGTCGTTCCTTAATATACATTGCCCCCCTTTTTGCCGTCAGCTCGTCCTCTGCCGTAAATAAAACTGCTGCCAGCTTCCAGGCAGGTGGATACTTAGCCAATATTCTATGTGCCATCTCAGCCTCATAGAAGGCTTCATAATCCTGAGCCGCTGCTGTCTGTATACTATAATCCTCCGGCTTGTAGGTCTGAATAATAACCTGTCCCTTTTTCTCCCCTCTTCCGGCACGACCTGCCGCCTGCGTAAGCAAATCAAAGGTTCGTTCTGCCGCCATATAATCAGAGCCATACAAGGATAAATCTGCTGCCAGTATCCCAACTAATGTAACATCTGGGAAATCATGTCCTTTAACGATCATCTGCGTGCCAATCAGAATGTCCGCTTCTCTGTTAGCAAAGGCAGATAAAATCTGTTCATGTCCATCCTTTCCTTTTGCCGTATCCTGATCCATGCGTAGAACCCTCGCCTGAGGGAACATATCCCGTACCATTTGCTCCACCTGCTGGGTTCCAATCCCAAAGGTAGAAATAAAAGGAGATCCACACTTCGGACACACCTTAGGCATAGGCACTGTATGTCCGCAGTAGTGACACACCAGTTTGGTCTGTCCATAGGATTTATGTGCTTTCAGTGCGACAGAGCAATGAGGACAGCCAATGGCTTCTCCACAGGAACGACAGGACACAAAGCCTGCATAACCTCGACGATTTAAAAACAAAATAATCTGTTCCTTATGCTCTAGTCGTTCCAGGATGAGTTCCTGCAGTCTGCGGCTAAAAATAGAACGATTCCCTTCTTTTAATTCTGCCCGCAAATCTACGATTTCCGTTTCTGCCAATGTCTGGGCTGTGGCACGCTTCGTCAGCTTGTGGAGCTCATACTCTCCCTTTAAGGCACTGTCATAAACCTGTATCGACGGTGTTGCCGAACCAAGCACCACTGTAGCCCCCTCTAGCTTTGCCCGGTAAATTGCAGTCTCTCTTGCATGGTATTTGGGTACTGACTCACTTTTGTATGCACTTTCCTGCTCTTCATCTATAATAATTAAACCTAGATTGGAAAACGGAGTAAATAAGGCAGTCCGGGGACCAATCATAATGGAAATCTTCCCCTCTCGTGCACGCTTCATCTGGTCGTACCGTTCCCCAGCCGATAGTTTTGAATGTACAATAGCAATCTGCGCTCCAAACCTATGGTAAAAGCGCATAACCGTCTGATAAGTTAATGCAATTTCCGGTATGAGCATAATCGTCTGCTTTCCCATTTTTATATTCCGGGCAATTAGATTCATATACACTTCTGTTTTACCACTGCCTGTAACGCCATAAATCAAATGAGTTTTTCCTTCTTGACGTTCCATGCTTTGTCCAATGGCTTCACAAACCTGTCTTTGTTCCGTATTCAAAATCACCTGCTTATCTTCACCGCCTGTAACATGAATGGGATTTTTTCCAAGCTCCACGCTTTCTACCGTAATCATACCCGCCTTCTCGGCTCCCTGAATGGTAGCAGGAAGAATATGCAGCTTGTCCGTTACCACCTCCATAGCAAGAACCGGTTCCTCCAGCAGGGCATTTAACAGCCGCTTTCTAGCAGTCAGATTTTTCTTTCCAGCATTATCCTGTAACCACTGTTTTACCACCCGGGGATTTTCCTTTAAATGAATCCATTTTTTCTGTGTCAGCTTAACCTGCTTCTTCGCAGGAAGCACAACCTTAAGTGCCTGATTCATCGTTCCCCCATAACGCTTCTGAATCCATGCTGCCAATGTAATCAATTGCCCTTCTATTGCCACTCCCTGCTTTACTACATCTGTAATTTCCTTCATTTTTTCCACAGGAAATACAGGGGTATCCGTAATCCCGATTACATACCCCTGTATTTCCCGATTACCGGCTCCGAAAGGAACCTGTACCCGTACTCCTACAGAAACCACCTCTAACAGATGCTCCGGAATCCGATACTGAAAAGTACGGTCTACATTTTCACTTGAAATATCTACAATAATATCTGCAAACATTTACGCTTCCTCTTTCGCCTGCCTGTTGCTTAATTCCATTACAATATCTCGTTCACAAAAAGGACTCCGCACCCCTCTTGTTTCCTGATAAGTTTCATGTCCCTTTCCTAAGAGCAAAAGCAAATCTCCTGCTTTGGCTATAGACATTCCATAGGCAATGGCTTCTTTTCTATCTGGAATTATAACATACTTTCCCTTTGTCTGCAAAATTCCATTTTCTATATCCTTTAAAATGGCTAAAGGGTTCTCCCACCGGGAATTATCCTCTGTAAGAATGGTAAAATCTGCCAATTCACCGCTGATTTTACCCATTTCACAACGCCGTCCCTTAGAACGGTTTCCTCCACAACCAAACAGTGCGATAATTCTCCCCTTACAAATGGGCCGCACTGCCAAAAGCAGTTGTCTTATACTGTCTGGATTGTGTGCATAATCAACCCACACTGAAAATGGTGCCTTCACAGGAATCACTTCCATTCTTCCCGGCACAGATACTGTTTGTATACCCTGTAAAATGGCTTCTTGGGAAATTCCCATTGTATACGTGCAAAGCATAGCCGCCAACGCATTCTCTATGGAAAATTTTCCCGGAAGAGAGGGCTTTACACGCCACGAAGCACAGCCACCGGTATAAAATCCATAGTTGTCACTTTCATCCAAGCCACTTTCTAGCGGTTTTGCCCAAAGCGTTGCTTCCCGGCTGCCTACACGATAGGTAGCATAGGGTGCTGCATCTATCATATCCTGCCAGTTTGCATCATCCCCATTGTAAATGGCATATTGGCATTGTTTAAAGAAAGCCTGCTTACATGCCTTATAGTTTTCAAAATCTGGATGCTCTCCCGGTCCTATATGATCTGGTGATAAGTTGGTAAAAATCCCTATCTGAAAGGAAAGTCCCAAAATTCGTTTTTTTAACACAGCCTGCGAAGAAATCTCCATGATCACATATTCCACATGCGCATCTGCCATTTCCCGAAGCCGCTGCCACAACACAATAACATCTGGTGTTGTATTTTTCCCCGCATATTGCTGCTTTTGTCCTACAATCCACTGTCCCAGTGTGCCAATCATACCTGTGGCAACACCTGCCTGCTTTAGTATTTCACAAATCATACAAGCTACAGTTGTCTTGCCTTTTGTTCCGGTTATTCCAATCAGTTTTAATTTTCTATTGGGAAATCCATAGAAGCTGGCTGCACACCTTGCCATAGCTTCATAGATATCTGGGGCATAAATGAAACTGGGCATTTCATTGCCTGCGGCTTC
>CAZLTS010000147.1:0-3637 GCA_964562495.1 uncultured Lachnospiraceae bacterium
CTTTATAATACGAGGAGAACCTATGAATACAGATAGATTAGATAAGCAATTTGATTTCTTTCGAGAAATTGACAAGGAAAAATTTATTGGCAGACAGACATACCTGACAGATGGTGTACGTAAGGAAAATGATGCTGAACATGCATGGCATATGGCACTTATGACCATATTGCTTAGTGAATATGCAAATGAAGAGATTGATGTTTTAAAAACAGTGACCATGTTGTTACTTCATGATATTGTAGAAATTGACGCTGGGGATACTTATGCTTATGATGAAGGTGCGAAGGCTACGCAAAGGCAACGAGAAGAGGCAGCAGCCAATCGAATCTTCGGAATTCTGCCAGAGGATCAAGGCAATAAGCTGCGAGCTATGTGGGAAGAGTTTGAGGCATGTGAAACTCCAGAGGCTCGATTTGCCAGAACTATGGATAATGTGCAGCCGGTTATGTTAAACGCAGCTACAGATGGAAAAGCATGGGCAGAACATGGCGTGCATTTAGAACAGATTCTAAAACGAAATGAACGCACTAAATTAGGCTCTCAAGTATTGTGGAATTATGCCTATGAGAAGTTTATAGAACCAAACGTGAGGAAAGGTAAGATAAAAGAAGAACCAAATTCGTAAGGAAAGAAAAGACACCAGACATTAAAATTAATGAATGTAGGGTGTCTTTTGCGTGTTCGTTATTTATTGTTTGCCAGAGCCGCACCTTTTTCTAAGGCGTCATCAATGTGTTCACAGAAATTATCTGCGCCCACTTTATCATACAAACCGGATTTCTTCATAGCGGCCATAGGCTGCTCATTCACATGAGAGAACATCAAGGTTATATTCTGACTCTTGCAATTCTCCCAAAGCATCTCTAGTGAATGCATGGCAGTGGCATCAATAGCGTTTACACTGCGCATACGAAGAATCAGACAGTTATTAAAGTCCTTGGTATGAATCTGGGCAATCTTACCTGCAGCACCGAAGAACAGGGGACCACTCATCTCATATACGCGGATATTCTTTGGAACCTTGCGTAACAGAATGCTGTTTGGATCATTTTCTTCTTCTGGCTCATCATCAATGTAGTGCCAGCCGGATACTTCTGTTTCATCACTCATACGCTTCATAAATAACAAGGATGCAAGTACCATATTTACTTCAATGGCAACTACCAGGTCGAAGATAACTGTTAGACCGAAGGTTAGAATTAAAACGAGAATATCGCTTTTCGGAGCAGTCTTTAGCAGATATTTAAACTGGCGCCATTCACTCATGTTATAGGCAACCATAAATAAAATAGCTGCAATTGTAGGCATAGGAATCAATGCTGCATAAGGCATTAATACCACAAGAATTAACAGTAGTGTAACTGCATGAACCATACCGGCAATGGGGGTACGTCCACCATTTTTAATATTGGCTGCTGTACGGGCAATGGCACCGGTGGCAGGAATACCGCCAAACAGCGCAGAAGCAATATTACCAGTACCCTGTGCAATCAGTTCTGTATTAGAACGATGATGGGAGACAATCATACCATCTGCTACAACACAGGACAGCAGGGATTCAATGGCTGCTAAAATGGCAATGGTAAATGCGTTAGGAAGCAGTTTCCCAATCATGTTAAAGCTAAAGGAAGGCAGGGTAAGTCCCGGTAATTTATTGGAGATTTCATACAGGTCCCCAATGGTATTTACCTTCATATGTAACCCCTTTACCATGGCGATTCCCACTAACACAGCAATTAGAGAAGGGGGAATCTTATCGGTCAGTTTAGGCCAAAAGATTAGAATCAAAAGACAGACAACCCCTACGATAATAGCCTGTCCATTGGCAGTGGTTATAAATTTAAAAACAGCCCCCAGCTTATCAACTGTTTCAATTAATGGCTCGTCTGAGACAACAGTCAGGCCCAGAAAATCTTTAATTTGTCCGATAAAAATGGTAACTGCGATACCAGCAGTAAAGCCAGTGGTTATGGTATAAGGGATAAATTTAATTAAGGTACCCATACGACAGATACCCATAATGATTAAGATAATACCGGCCATAATGGTGGCAAGTGCCAGCCCTTCAATTCCGTTTTCAGCAACGATACCGGCAACAATGGTAGCGAAAGCAGCAGTAGGTCCTGCAATCTGTACACGACTTCCGCCTAGAAATGAAATCACGAATCCGGCAACAATAGCAGTGTAAATGCCTCGCTCCGGTGTAACCCCGGATGCCAGTGCTAAGGCGATAGATAGTGGCAGTGCAATAATCGCCACGATAATACCGGATATCACGTCTTTTACAAATTGTTCTTTTGTGTAATGCTTTAGATTGGAAAAAAGCATCGGTTTAATCTTTTCCATGTGTTCCTCCATCAGATGTAATAAACTTAAGTAGTCGTAAAACGTCAGCCAGTGCAGACGCAACGTTCTCCATTATACGCCTCTCATTTCAGAAAATCCATATAAAAATGAAAAAGATTAAAAAAAATAAAAGGACGGTTGAAAACCAATCCTTTTACTTAATGTGTCGTTTAATTGCTTCAAAACTTTCTTTACTGATTACGTGTTCAATCCGGCAGGCGTCTTCCACGGCAATGGTCGGATCCACACCTAATCGAACTAGCCAGCTGCTTAACAGCTCATGACGTTCATAAATCATCTCTGCAATCTCCCTGCCGGCATCTGTTAAGTATATATAGCCTTCCTTCGTTACCGTAATCTGTTCCTTTTCCCGCAGGTTTTTCATAGCAACGCTGACACTGGATTTCTTAAAACCCAGTTCTTCTGCCACGTCTACAGAACGAACAACAGGTTTGGATTTACTTAATACCAGTATGGTTTCCAAATAGTTTTCAGCAGATTCGTTTACAACCATTTCTTTACTCCTTACAAGTGAACTTTTACTGAGTATACCACAAATGCTCCAAAATCGCAAAGAAAATCTTCATATAAAGAAGTTTTTGTCAAAAAAATCAAAAAAGTTCTTGACATCTAACACGTGTAAGAATATACTAACTGTGGTAAGAGGCGTATTATGTATGCCTAAAAATCCAGAATGCAGGGAAGGGAGGAACACGATGATGCCTCTATTAATGGCAAAAGAAGGAGAACCCAACATTATTAAAAAAGTTGGTGGAAAAGAGGAAACAAGAAAATTTCTGGAAAATCTGGGATTTGTAACTGGTGGCGTTGTTACAGTTGTTTCGGAAATTAAAGGGAATCTGATTGTCAATGTAAAGGACTCCCGGATTGCAATTGGAAAAGATATGGCTAGTAAGATTATGGTATAGGAAGGAAGAGGAGCGTTTCAATGAAAACATTAAGAGATGTTGCCTGTGGGCAGACTGTTACTGTAAAGAAACTTTCCGGGGAAGGACCGGTAAAAAGACGTATTATGGATATGGGAATTACAAAGGGTGTTTCTGTATATGTTAGAAAAGTAGCACCGTTAGGTGATCCTGTTGAGGTTACGGTACGTGGATATGAATTATCTCTGCGAAAAGCAGATGCAGAAATGATTGAAGTTGAGTAAATTTTTTTAAAAATGAGTTAGTAATAACTAATAAATGCAAGCATAGTCAAACTCGAATTTGAACTATGAAACATTGCAGGAAAGAGGAGAGAGATGTCAGTAAAAATTGCGTTAGCA
>CAZLTS010000148.1:0-3634 GCA_964562495.1 uncultured Lachnospiraceae bacterium
GGAACTGCAATTTCCGTATCGTTTAGGTCGGTTACTACAATGGCTGTTGTAGAGGCATACACAGCATCACTCCTACTTGTAATTGTATCGAGCTTCTTTGTAATGGTTGTAGATACACTTGTCTGCGTCTTGTCTGCAAGCCATAGCGTATACAGGTTTGCGACATAGACGGTATCGTTAAGCTCATACCCTGTCGGTGCTGCAGTTTCCTTAATATAGTAGTTATAACCTGTATCTGCACCACTCTCATACTCATTTGTAATCGGTACATTAGTAAACTTAAAGTTTCCCTTTACATCCGTTGTAGCCTCGCCTACCTTTAAGGTACAGTTTGGATCACTGTACAGAGAGTAAACCGCCCCCTTTAGGGTTGCATCACCTTTGGCGGCATCCGTCTTGGTTACGGCATCATACTTCTTACCACTTATGGTTCCTGTTACTGGTGTGTTGGTAACCGTTTCTGTCTTATAATTGCTGGTTGCCGTATTACTGCTGCCTTTCGTTACCGTCAGTGTTGTTACCACGCCGGAAGCATCTTTCTGCACATATCCCGCTGGCGTTCCGGTTTCATAAATCTTAAAAGTAATGCTTGTTAAGGTAGAAGTAAACTTACCGCTTAATGTATAAGTCCCGTCCTCATTATCTGTCATTACTTTAGATACTATATTTGAGCCATCATTGTATACAGCTGTGAAGGTTGCACCTTTTACTAACTCTCCCGTTTTAGAATCGGATTTCGTAATGGAAATCGTCCAGTTAGCGCTATCGTTTGCATCATTTGGCACTTCAATATCCATCTGATACATACTGTCATAAAAACCTTTTTCGGATTTCATGGTGATTGTTGGTGCTGTGGTTGCTGCATTTGTTGTTTTCTGCACAAACGGTGCCCCATACTGTGTATTATCATCTTTTAGCATGGCAATCATCGTGGCATTTGCTACCCATGATGCCATACTTCCGAAACGCTCCTTATAGGTATCGCTGCTTATATCCGGATTGTCTAAATACGGCACTGGTGAAGTAAAAAAGTTATAATTAAAGGTTTCCTCATATATATACTGACTTTCGCTGCCTTCTGCGAATTTGTATGTATATCCTTTTGTTGAAGCAGTTATATTATTTACTTTACAATAATATTCATAGTTTGCAAAAGGTCCCGTAAACGTAGTATGTGTAAAACATTTTTCTGCACCACCGTTATAGTTAAATGCCGCCAAACCATCTTCTGTTAATGCGTACAGGGTTTCGTCCGAATTTCCTTTCTTCACATCACCACTTGTATCAAAGGTTGCATTATTTGTAGGCTGTGTTGGATGTGGTGTGTAAACACCAATAAACCACTCGCCTACAAATCTTGCAGAGTTACTGCCTACGCCACAATCTTCTAATGTTTTTGCACTTGATCTCCATGTGTAGCTTCCACAATTACTGCCTGTTAAAACATCACTGGAATAAAACTGAACCGGCGTGAATTTAACAACACGTTTCCACGTGCTTCCCGCTGCATCATTATAATATTCCTTACCAGTCAGTTTGCTTGCATCTAACGCACCAACCGATGTTTTTAGAGCTTGATAGTAATATAACTGTGTATTTCCGCTTTCATCCTTCTTCTCAATACTTACAACATCTTTAAAGTTATAAACTGTGTTCGGATTATATTCTCCCTTATACTGTGATGTAATGGTTGTGATTTCACTAATCTTCTTTGCATCTGAGAAATTAAATATCTTGGTATAACCTTTGTTTACATATCCATCTGGTGCTTTTGTTTCTACCAGCTTAAACTTACCTTGATTAACCGCTGTGTAGTGCAACTTTAGATTCTCGATAGCCCAACCTGTATTTCCACTTGTGTATGTGTTAATTGCCACCCAGTCTTTGTCTGTGCAGTTCCACTCATACAGATTAAATTCTGCACCTTCTAAGGCTGCATTGGTATCACTATCAAACTTAAATACATTAATATCAATGGTCTTAACCAGATTGATTAACGGATTGTTTAAAAATGTCTGATCTACTTTGGTCTTACCATCAGCAGATACCAGTTCGGTATTGTCTGTTTGACCGGAGTAGGTGGTTGTACTTCCTGCAACAACTGTTACCTGCATGGTTGCATTGATACCGCCTAATGGGGTATTTACCATTGTATCTGGCACTGTGCTTGCAATTTCCTGTATATAGTAGATTCCCTCTTCCAAGTCGTTACTGGTTCCGTTTCCTGCCTTGTTTAAAGTAATTGTATCTATCAGAGTTCCTTTCAAGGTATATACACCATACTGGATTCCAGAGAAATCGTACAGGTTTTTATCCAAGAATGTTGGCTTATCTGATGTTGCTGCAGTATAGTCCTGTACCTTCTTAGACAGGGTGATTTTACCTGTCTCTTTCACATTTGTAACTTTATAGTACTTAACCGTACCCGTATTGCTGGAAGTAATCGTAACCTCCTTAGACCAGCCTGTTAGCTTATAGCCTGTCGGTGCTTTGGTTTCTGCGATTTTATACTTACCTTGGTTTTTGCTCGTATAATATAGCATTGGTGTGGTTGCTTTACCGTCTTTGTTGGTTTTTATGGTTGATTTTTTAACATACTTCTTACCATTCCACTCATAGATTGTAAACTCTGCACCCGTTAATGTTTCGGTGTTGTTCTTGGAATCTACCTTTGTAATCTCAACGCTTACATACCAAGGGACTTCGATTGTCTGGTCCTTGCCTGTAATTGTAGTAGTTTGTCCGGCGTAGACTGAAACCTTAGTTGCCTTTTTCGTAGAAGCGGAAGTACCTGTAGATGCTTTGACTTCTTTTACATAGAAGGAATCGCTTTCTCCGTCTAAGGGAAGATTCTTACTTGTGCCGACACCCTTTTTATTGGTCTTGATTTCTCCTACTTTCGTTTTGCAGGTACTATCACTGTATATATAGTAGGTTGCACTTAAATCCCAACTTACATTGCTATTGGCCTTGGCTGCCTTTGAATCAATTTCCTTCTGGATTTTGATTTTACCTTTTGATTTCTTTTCTTTTACCGTCCATGTGTATTCGTATGTTTCTTTACTAGACTTCGTGTTAAAAGTCTTTTCCTTATCTTTTAAGGTATAGCCATCTGGAGCTTTTGATTCTACTAATTTCCAATTACCTTTATTATCTGCTGTGTAGTACAGCTTTCCGGTTGAAGCCTTACCACTGCTGTTTGTAGTAATTGTAACAGAACTTCCACTCATATCGTCTGCGTTGGCTGTTACCCACTTATTCTTTTTCACGCTCCATTCGTAAATGGTAAATACTGCACCTGCTAAGGCTTTGTTTGTATCCTTATCTTTTTTGATAACCTTTACCTTAATGCTCTGTTCGTTATCGTATACCTTACCGTCCTTTTTCTGGTTAACTGCTACGGTTTCGTCTTCTTTCGGTGTAACAGTATATACCGTACTGTTTAAGGTACAACCTGTTAGCGCTGTGGTTTCCTTTACATAGTAGGTTTTTCCGGCATCTAACACGTTGGTAAATGTTTTGGAACTCTTTCCGTTTTTATCAGTTTTTGGCATTTCTGCAACCTTGCCGCTTACCTTTTTAGTCTTGGAATTATATTGTTTGTAAATGGTGTAAACTGCACCCTTACAGTTTG
>CAZLTS010000149.1:0-3626 GCA_964562495.1 uncultured Lachnospiraceae bacterium
CGGTCTGCTGGATCCACAGGTGGATGTACGCCCTGTGGAGGGACAGATTGACGATTTAATCTCAGAGGTAAATAAAGAAGTAGCCAAGAAAAATAAAGTGCTTGTAACGACACTGACAAAGCGTATGGCAGAGAATTTGACGGATTACATGAAGGAAGTTGGAATCCGGGTGCGATATTTACATTCGGATATTGATACCTTGGAACGGACAGAGATTATTCGGGATATGCGACTGGACGTATTTGACGTGCTGGTTGGCATTAACCTGCTGCGGGAAGGTCTGGATATACCGGAGATTTCTCTGGTAGCCATACTGGATGCCGATAAAGAAGGTTTCCTGCGGTCGGAAACGTCTTTGATTCAGACCATTGGCCGTGCGGCAAGAAATGCCCAGGGACATGTTATTATGTATGCAGATGTAATGACAGAATCTATGGACCGCGCTATTTCTGAGACAAATCGGCGTCGACAGATTCAACAGGCTTATAATGAAGAACATGGTATTACACCACAGACCATTAAGAAGGCAGTACGAGACCTGATTTCTATCACCCAGAAAGCAGAGAAGGCAATTGCTACGATAGAAAAGGATCCGGAATCTATGGATACGAAGGAGCTTACCAAGCTCATTGATAAGCTTACCAAGCAAATGAAGAAGGCAGCAGCAGAGCTTAATTTCGAGGCAGCAGCAGAGCTGCGGGATCAAATCAAACAGTTAAAAGAACAAATGGATATGAGGTAATTATGGCAGCAGATAGAAAAGAATATATTAAAATCAGAGGGGCAAGGGAGCATAATCTAAAGGCAATTGATTTAGATATTCCAAGAAATGAGTTTGTAGTATTAACAGGACTTAGCGGCTCAGGTAAGTCCTCTTTGGCATTTGATACCATTTATGCAGAAGGACAGCGTAGATATATGGAATCCCTGTCCTCATATGCAAGACAGTTTTTAGGACAAATGGAAAAACCTGACGTGGAAAGTATCGAGGGATTGTCTCCTGCCATATCCATAGATCAGAAATCCACTAACCGCAACCCACGTTCTACCGTGGGAACGGTAACGGAAATCTATGATTATCTTAGACTGCTTTATGCCAGAATCGGAATCCCCCATTGTCCCAATTGTGGCAGGGAGATTAAGAAGCAGTCTGTTGATGAGATGGTTTCACAGATTATGGCTATGCCGGAGGGAACGAAGCTGCAGCTTCTGGCGCCAGTGGTACGTGGCAGAAAGGGAGAACATGCCAAGGTACTGTCCCAGGCAGGAAAAAGCGGTTATGTACGGGTACGCATTGATGGCAATTTGTATGAGTTGTCAGAAGAAATTAAACTGGAAAAAAATAAAAAGCACAACATTGAAATCGTGGTTGACCGTATCGTTGTGCGTCCGGGCATGGAGAAACGTTTGACAGACTCTATAGAGACAGTGCTGCATCTGGCAAATGGTTTGATGTTAGTAGATGTAATAGGCGGGGAAACCATCAGCTTCTCAGAAAGCTTTTCCTGTCCTGACTGTGGAATCAGCATTGATGAAATTGAGCCACGAAGCTTCTCCTTTAATAACCCCTTTGGTGCGTGTCCTGCCTGCTTCGGCTTAGGTTATAAAATGGAGTTCGATATAGACCTGATTATTCCTGACCGTTCCTTAAGTATTATGGAGGGTGCTATTGCAGTGATTGGCTGGCAGAATTGTACGGATCCCAAAAGCTATGGCTATGCAGTACTGACAGCATTGGCAAGGGAATATAATTTTAGTCTGGATACCCCCTTTAACCAATTGCCGGAGGCGGTACAGCATATGCTGATTCATGGTACAGATGGTCGCATTGTCAAGGTATATTATAAGGGACAGCGGGGAGAAGGCGTTTATGATGTGGCATTTGAAGGTTTGATTCAAAACACCCAGCGTCGTTATCGGGAAACTTTTTCGGAACGCCAGAAGGCAGAGTATGAAACATTTATGACCATAACACCATGTGAAGATTGTCATGGACAGCGTTTAAAGAAGGAAGCGTTGGCTGTAACAGTAGGTGGGAAGAATATTTATGAAGCTACAGCGTTGCCTATACTGGAATTAAAGGAATTTTTGGAAAAACTGGAGTTGTCAGAAATGCAGCAAATGATTGGTGCACAGATTCTAAAGGAGATTAAGGCAAGAATCCAGTTCCTAATTGATGTAGGACTTGATTATCTTACACTGTCCAGGGCAACAGGAACATTATCCGGGGGAGAGGCACAGCGAATCCGTTTGGCAACCCAGATTGGTTCCGGACTGGTTGGTGTCGCCTATATACTAGATGAGCCAAGTATTGGTTTACATCAGCGGGATAATGATAAATTACTGGGGACATTAAAACACTTGCGTGACTTGGGAAATACCTTAATCGTGGTAGAGCATGATGAGGATACTATGCGGGAAGCAGACTTTATTGTAGATATCGGCCCGGGCGCCGGAGAACATGGCGGACAGGTGGTAGCCACAGGAACAGCAACGGAGATTATGGCAAATCCGGCTTCTATTACCGGTGCTTACTTAAGCGGCAGGCTTCAGATTCCGGTGCCTAAGGAGAGAAGAAGCCCGAAGGGCTGGATTACAGTAAAGGGAGCCAGACAGAACAATTTAAAAAATATTGATGTGGATATTCCACTGGGGGTTATGACCTGTGTAACCGGCGTATCCGGTTCGGGAAAAAGCTCCCTGGTAAATGAAATTCTATATAAGGCACTTGCCAGAAAGTTAAACCGGGCAAGAACCATAGCAGGGGAGCATGATGGCATAGAGGGCGTAGAGCAGTTAGATAAGATTATTGCCATAGACCAGTCTCCTATTGGGCGGACACCTCGTTCCAATCCAGCTACCTATACAGGGGTATTTGATCAGATTCGGGATTTATTCGCTGCAACACAGGATGCGAAGGCAAGAGGCTATAAGAAGGGACGGTTTAGCTTTAATGTAAAAGGCGGTCGATGTGAGGCATGCAGTGGTGACGGTATTTTAAAAATCGAGATGCACTTCCTGCCAGATGTGTATGTGCCCTGTGAAGTGTGTCATGGAAAACGGTATAACCATGAGACACTGGAAGTCAAGTATAAGGGAAAAAGTATTTTTGATGTGCTTGACATGACTGTGGAGGAGGCACTTACATTTTTTGCCCCCATTCCGTCCATTGCCAGAAAGATTCAGACATTGTATGATGTGGGCTTATCTTATATTAAGCTGGGACAGCCCTCTACCACATTGTCTGGAGGAGAAGCACAGCGAATTAAGCTGGCTACAGAGCTGGCAAGACGAGGTACGGGAAAGACCATCTATATTTTAGATGAACCTACAACAGGACTGCATTTTGCGGATGTGCATAAGCTGGTGGAGATTTTAAGACGATTATCAGATGATGGCAATACCGTTGTAGTGATTGAACATAATCTGGATGTTATTAAAACAGCAGATTATATTATAGATATCGGGCCGGAGGGCGGTCACCGGGGCGGAACCATTGTGGCAAGTGGTACGCCGGAGGAAGTAGCAGCCTGTCCGGAGTCTTATACTGGCAAATATGTGAAACAGTACCTGTAAATATTGTGGAAAGTGCATAAAAAATAAAAAAAGATTGTATATACTATGTT
>CAZLTS010000150.1:0-3573 GCA_964562495.1 uncultured Lachnospiraceae bacterium
AGTTTCTAGGATCCATATAGTATGCAATTACCTCCGAGGTCGTTGCGTACCACCTTGTTCCGTCAAATACGGTATAGGTATCTGTTTTCCAGTTATACGCATCAGAACTGGTAGATAAATAATTAAAAGGTGCATTCCATTTACTGTAGGAGCCATCTTCCGGTGCTACACTTGTAATCACATTCACACCGGTTCTACTCTCTGCTGTCAATGCCGTACTCCAGCTTTCCACTGTATTCACAGGAATAAAGGTCCAGTTGGGATGTTTCTTATAAAGCTTTACAAGCTGGCTTTTATAAGACTGAGGAAAACTTAACAGATTTCTCTCAAAGGTCATCTGTTCATCAGATATCTTTGTTTTACATACACTTGCCGGAACATAACCCTTGTATGTCTTTTTCTTAACTGTATAGGTTACCTTATACCAGACATGTCCATTGTGAATGGACACTGCCGTAATTACAACCTTTGTTTTCTTTGCCAGCTTATGCTTTTTTCCTGACATCTCTGTGGGTAGCTTTCTTGTATAAACCTCCTGTGTTATTTTGGTGGTTTTGGTAATCGCCAGTTCAATCTCTGAAACTATGGTTAAGGGAGCTAACTTCGTATATCCCTGTTGCTTCTTCCCTTTTTCATCTAAATAGGTGACTTTACACCACTTCACATTTTTCTTTACTACAACCTGACGAATTAGTACTTCATCTGTCGCACTAAGCTTAGCAAGCTTCTTAGACTCCGTATTCGGTTTCTTATAAACTGTAATTTTCTTTCCCGTTTTCGCAAGAAGATAATAATTTCCCGGGTCTTTATCTGCCGCCTGTACACTAGTGTAATCTGACATAGAAAAAAGCAGCCCCATTATCACAAATAGAGCTGCAACCAGCCATCTTTTGTAATTTCTCATATTCAAACCTCCACGTATTCGCCGCAATTCATTTTCCCACTACGGCTTTATACACTATAGTTTCTAGTATAAGAAATATTTTCCAAAATGGCAACCGCTTTTTCACTTTTTATAAACCAAATCCATAATCTAATAAGGCAATGGAATCCAACCACCGTCCGGAATCATCAGAATTTAATACAACACACAAATATACCTGTTCTCCGCTTTGCGCCACAGACACAAGACACTTTCCTGCATTTCCCGTACTGCCTGTTTTCATTCCAATAGCTTTATCATAATAATATTGGCTGTCCGGGTTCATCAGCTGGTTAGTGCTGGTCCACGTAATATCCTTTTCCTTGACATACAGGCTATGGGTGGAACAGATATTACGGATTTCTTCATTTTCATAGGCTTCATAAGCAATCATAGCCAAATCCTCAGCACTAATATACTGATTATCTGCATCATAACCGTCTGGAGAATTAAAATGGGTATTGGTAAGCCCCATGGTTTCCACGTTTTCATTCATACAGGCTACAAAATAGGCAATTGCCTCCTCATAGGTTACAACTTCGTCAAGCTCCTGCCTTCCCACATTAACAGCCAGCGTGTAGGCTGCATCATTACCAGAAGAAATCAACAGGCCTGACAGAAGCTGCCGTACGCTTAAGGTATCTCCTACTTCCAGATTTGCCGTACTGGAGCCTTCTCCGATTAAATAGATTTCCTCACCCACTGTAATCATAGTCTCTGGATCTAAATGTTGTAAAACCGTCAGTGCTGTCATTAACTTCGTTGTACTGGCTGGACTTAGCTGTTCTTGTGCGTTTTTCTCATAGATAATGCTTTTGTCATTCACAGAAATTAAAATCGCGCTTTCTGCTGCAAGCTCCTGACTAAAGGTTTGGGAAACCGTTGCAGAAGCATCTACATATTCCACAGGATATAAGATGTTAGGATCTGCCGTAGTTTCCTCTGGGGTGGTTTCCTCCGTAGTAGTTTCCTCTGATACTATTTCAACAGTTGTTTCCTCACCTATAGTATTTTCTGCTACATAGGATTGGTTTGCTTCCTGCATGCGATGATCGGTATAAAAATCAATACCCCAAATTACCAGCACTGCAAGAATTGCTGTGACTAACAATGCTCCGATTTTTTTCATTACTTTCATAACAATTTAAACCTCCGCCAACGCCAGCAAATCTGTTACAATTCCATCTACCGTCTGTAAATATAAGTCGGTCTCAGGATTTTTCTTACCAAGTACATAAGTAAAAACAGGTGTTGTCTGGGTTGCAATTTTCATATTGTGTCCATACTTTTTCATAAATTCCGGAATCTTTGTTGTATCCATCCGGGCTTTTTCATACATGGTAATCCGAATTTCCTGCCGGTTTCCGCTAACCTCAGTAATATACGCCTTATGAGCTTTTGCCTTAAGCATGGCAATCCATAGCAGATTCTCCACCTGTCTTGGCAGCTCGCCAAAACGGTCTACCAGCTCGTCCTCCATATCCGTATAATCCTCCCTGGTTTCAATGGCTGCAATCCTCTTATACATATCCAGCTTTTGTCCTTCATTTCCAATGTAAAATGGTGGAATATACGCATCCAGATTAATATCGATCGTTGTTTCAAAGTCCTCTGCCACAGCTTCTCCCTTTAAGGACAGCACCGCTTCATTTAATAGTTTGCAATAAAGGTCATATCCAACTGCCTCCATATGTCCATGCTGGCTTTGTCCCAACAGGTTACCTGCGCCCCGGATTTCCAAGTCCTTCATGGCAATTTTAAATCCGGCTCCCAAATCTGTAAATTCCCGAATTGCAGACAATCGTTTTTCTGCAACCTCCTTAAGCATACGGTCTCTCCGATAGAATAAGAAGGCATAAGCAGTTCGATTAGAACGTCCCACACGGCCCCGAAGCTGATACAATTGTGACAGACCAAGCTTGTCCGCATCATGAATAATTATCGTATTGGCATTGGCAATATTCATACCGGTTTCTATAATAGTGGTAGATACCAACACGTCAATTTCCTCATTTACGAAATCATACATAATCTGCTCCAGCTTTCGTTCACTCATTTGCCCATGGGCATAAGCTACATTTGCCTCTGGAACTAACTGCTGTATATGTGCTGCTACGTCTGCTATATTATTGACACGATTATATACATAATATACCTGCCCATTTCTGGATAATTCTCTGGAAATGGCCTGTCGCACCATTTCATCCTCATATTCCATAACGAAAGTCTGAATGGGAGTCCGGTCAACAGGGGCTTCCTCTAACACACTCATATCCCGAATTCCAACCAGGCTCATATGCATGGTTCGTGGAATGGGAGTTGCTGTCAAGGTAAGCACATCCACAGTATCCTTTAACTGCTTAATTTTCTCCTTATGGGTTACTCCAAAACGCTGCTCCTCATCTACAACCAGAAGTCCCAGCTCCTTGTACTGCACATCCTCGGATAACAGCCGATGGGTTCCAATTAAAATATCTACAAAGCCTTTTTTCAAGTCTGCCAGTGTCTGCTTCTGCTGCGCCGGCGTACGGAACCGACACAGTAAGTCTACCCGAACCGGGTAATCTTTAAACCTCTGGGTAAAGGTTTGAAAATGCTGCTGTGCCAGAATGGTGGTAGGCACTAAAACTGCAACCTGTTTTCCGTCCTGT
>CAZLTS010000151.1:0-3547 GCA_964562495.1 uncultured Lachnospiraceae bacterium
AGTATGATTTTAGTGGCTGGGCTACTAGAAATGATTTACTTTGCTCTGATGGTCGAACCATAAAACGTGATGCCTTCAAAGGACAGAACGGAAAGAAAGTTCCCTTAGTATGGAATCACGACCACACAGACCCAGAGCGTGTATTAGGTCATGCCATACTCGAAAACAGAGCAGATGGTGTTTATGCCTATTGTTCATTTAATGACAGCGAAACAGCACAGGCTGTAAAAGAACGTGTAAGGCATGGCGACCTTGAATCGTTGTCCATTTATGCTAACCAGCTAAAGCAGAATGGTAAAGATGTAATTCACGGATTAATTCGTGAAGTCAGTATTGTCCTGGCTGGAGCTAATCCAGGAGCATATATTGACGAAGTTATGGTTCATGGTGAGGATGAAAGTGGATTAGTTATTAATTATGATGAAAGGGGTATTAATGTAATGATGCATTCAGATGATGATCAGGAAGAAATCAAACAGAAAGCAAAACCAGAGCAGGACGATGACGGCGAAACAATAGAAGACGTATTCAATACTCTAACCGAAAAACAGAAAAAGGTAGTATACGCCATAGTTGGGGCAGCCGTTGATGGCGACAATAAAGGAGGTTCAGAAGAGATGAAACACAATGTATTTGAAAATGATAGACAGGATGATGGTTCAGTGCTATCTCATGCAGACCAAGAAGAAATCCTTAAATTAGCAAAGAACACAACTATTGGAAGTTTCCAGGAAGCATTGAACATTTACACCAGCGAGAACAATCTTCAGCATGATGCTATAAGTGGAGGATTTGTGCAGTCGGGAGATGGTAATATTTCATACCTATTCCCAGAGTATAAGGAAGTCAGACCAGGCGCACCAGAACTCATTAATTATGACCAAGGATGGGTTACAACTGTTTTGGGAAAGGTTCATAAGAGTCCGATTTCTAGGATTAGAACAAGTCAGGTTGACATTCGTGGAATAGACAGCTTGAAAGCAAAGGGATATGTAAAGGGCAAGGAGAAGAAACTTACAGGCAACTTCAAGCTGGTTAGACGTACTACCGATCCACAGACAGTATACGTTAGAAATGCTATTCACAGGGATGATATTGTCGACATCACAGATTTCGATTATGTAAAGTATCTCTATGATATTGACCGCACAATGCTTAACGAGGCACTCGCTACAGCAATCATGATTGGCGATGAGCGTGAGGACGGAACAGAGGACAAGATTTATCCAGATAAGATTAGACCTATTTGGACAGACGACGACCTTTATACAATTCATGTTGACATCGACCTTAACGCAGCCAAGAAAGAATTACAGGGTTCTAATACATCCCTCTACTTCGGCGACAACTACATTCATGCAGAGGCTATGGTTAATGCAATTCTTTATGCAAGAGAGAAATACAAGGGTACAGGTACGCCAGACCTCTTCATTACGCCTCACGAGCTTAATGTTATGCTTCTTGCAAGAGATAGGAATGGTAGAAAGATTTATGCTTCTAAGGCAGAGCTTGCGTCAGCACTCAATGTAGGTAACATCTATACGGCAGAGCAGTTTAACAATAAGACTCGTACTACAGAGGCTGGTAAGACGAAGAAACTTCTTGGTATCGTAGCTAACCTTGCCGATTACTCTCTTGGTTCAACAAAGGGTGGCGAGATTACACACTTCACACAGTTCGATATCGATTTCAACCAGGAGAAGTCGCTTCTTGAAACAAGAGTTTCTGGTGCTTTAACAAGAGTATACTCAGCAATTGTTATCGAAGAAGACGTTACAGAAACCACAGTCGTATCTGAATCTGATGATGAACCGCTTGATGCATAATTAAGAAGAGAAGCTAAAGGAGAAAATTCAAAATGAGCAAATTTTATGGACGGATTGGCTTCGCAGTCAACACAGAAGTTAGACCTGGAGTATGGGACGATGATATTGTTACATACAGTTACTTTGGCGATTGGACTAGAAACACTAGCCGTACTCAAACTTCTGAAACACTGCCAGACAGTATTAATATCTCAAATGAGCTTAGTATCGTAGCCAATCCTTTTGCTCGTGAGAATTTCCATAAAATGCGCTATGTCGAGTATATGGGGACTAAATGGAAAATTACAAATGTGGAAATACAATACCCACGTTTAATATTGTCCATAGGAGGTGTTTACAATGAGTAGAGACAGTCGACCCAAATTTCATAAAGTATTGTGCAACATATTATCATGCCCTATATCGGGTTCTGACTGTAGAGCTTATTTTCAAGCACCTACATCTGGCATGAAGTATCCTGCTATTCTATATGAATTAGATGACATAGATACAAGACACGCCAATAACCATAAGTATATTTCAACAAGGCGCTACAACGTAACATTAATCGATAAAGATCCAGATAGTCCATACGTGGAACGTCTATTATCTCTCATAACCTCTCAATTCGATAGACATTACATAAAAGACAATCTGCATCATTTCGTATTTACAATTTATTATTAAAGGAGGACAAACATATGTCTAAATTAGAGTGGGATAAGGAAGGCGAACGATTCTACGAAACTGGCGTGGAAAAAGGCGTTTTATATCCTTACAACAGCGGTAAGTACACACCAGGCGTAGCTTGGAATGGACTTAGCAAAGTAACAGAGAGTCCGTCAGGAGCTGAACCTACAGACATTTACGCAGACAATAAAAAGTATTTAAGCCTTATGTCAAGCGAGGAATTTGGTGCAACAATCGAGGCTTATACTTATCCAGACGAGTTCGGACCATGCAACGGTACCGATGAATTATCAGATGGAGTAGTTATCCATCAGCAATCACGCAGCAAGTTTGGTTTCTCATATGTAACCAAGCGTGGTAATGATGAAGATGCCGATGATTATGGATACATAATCCATTTGGTATACAATGCGCTTGCTTCACCTTCCGAGAAAGGATATGAGAGCGAGAACGACTCACCAAATGCTATGACTCTTTCTTGGGAGATTTCAGCTACCAAGATTAACGTACCTGGATACAAGCCTACAGCGTTAATCACAATCGACTCTACAAAGGTTGATTCCGACAAACTTGCAGCATTTGAGGATATTCTTTATGGTACTGAGAAAGACGAAGCTAGACTTCCTCTTCCAGACGAGATTATAACTTTTTTCAAAGCAGCCTAAATGTTGAGTATGTACAGGACAGCAACTATCGACTTTTATATGATAGCAGCTATGACAAGGTTGAAAGTTCTGATTATATATTTAACAAATAGGCGGCGCAAATTCCCCCTAATAAGGACTGCTTAGATGTAAAAACCTAGGCAGTCCATTTTTTATGCAAAAATGAAAGGAGACAAAAATTAAATGATTAAGAGAACTATTACATATGTAGATTACAACGGAACAGAAAGAACAGAAGACCACTATTTCAATCTATCTAAGGCAGAAGTAACAGAGATGTCCCTAAGTGTAAATGGTGGTTATGAGCAGATGCTTAAAGATATTATAGCAGCACAAGACGGTGCTTCAATCATTAAGATATTTAAGGAGCTGATACTAAAAGCTTAT
>CAZLTS010000152.1:0-3543 GCA_964562495.1 uncultured Lachnospiraceae bacterium
GTCACTCGAAGCAACGCAAGAAGAATAATATCACAATCTCCTAACTATGTCAATTGTTTTTTAATCTTTTTTTTATAATTATTTCAGCCAGTGTTAAATCCTCCGGAGTCGTCAGCTTAATGTTCTCATAATCTCCCTGGGCTACATATACCTGTCGGTCACTGTAACGTTCTACGATCATGGCATCATCTGTAATTTGGCTATCTTCTGTTTTAAAGAGCTGCGTATACGCTTCCCTTAAAACATCTGTATAGAATGCCTGCGGTGTCTGTATCTGCCACAAAGAATTTCGATTGGGTGTCTGGGATACACTTCCATCATTTCCTATAATTTTAATTGTATCTTTAACCGGCACTGCTGCAATAACTGCCTGTTTTTTTTCTACTACAGGAAGCATGGCGTTAATTAATTCTGTCGTTATCAGCGCTCTGGCTCCGTCATGAATGAACACAATGCCACCATTGGGAGCCTGCTTTAGTCCCTCGTGCACAGACAAATAACGCTCCGCTCCGCCTGGCACAACTGCTGTAAGCTTTGTAATTCCGTATTCCCGGGCAATGCTATAACAATGTTCTACATACTCAGGAGATGTAACAATAATAATTTCTTCTATGCTACTGTCTTGAAAAGCTGACAGACTGTAGCTTAAAACCGGCTTTCCACACAGCATCATAAACTGTTTCGGAATCTCACTTCCCATACGACTTCCGCTACCTGCTGCCAATATAATCGCTGTTGTTTTCACTACCGTTCTCCTAATTTTAGATTCGGAATGGCATTTAAATCCCAGCCATGTCTTACTCCATTTATGTATTCGTAATATGCTGCCGAACCTATCATAGCTGCATTATCGGTGCAGAATATAGGCTCCGGTCTGTAAAATGTGATGCCTTCTTCCTGACAACGCTTTTCAAAAGCTGCCCGAATGGCACTGTTGGAAGCAACGCCTCCGGCAATGGCAAACTGCTTCATGCCAGATTCTTTCACCGCATGAATTCCTCTTGTTACTAATACATCTACCACTGCATCCTGAAAGGAGGCTGCCACATCTGCCGGAACAACTGTTTCTTTCTTCATTTCACAGCCATTTAAATAATTCAGTACCGCTGATTTTAAACCGCTAAAGCTAAAGTCATAAGGTGAATCTGCCACCGTTGCCCGCGGAAATGCGATTGCCTTGGGATTTCCTTCTTTAGCCAGCTTATCAATCTTCGGGCCGCCCGGATAGCCTAATCCTATAGCACGTGCCACCTTATCGTATGCTTCTCCTGCTGCATCATCTCTAGTACGCCCTAAAATCTCATACTTTCCATAATCAGTCACACGAACCAAATGGGTATGTCCTCCTGATACAACCAGACAAATAAATGGCGGTTCCAATTCCGGATTTGTAATATAATTTGCACAAATGTGTCCCTCTATATGATGCACACCTACTAATGGCTTTTTAGCAGCAAATGCGTATGCCTTCGCTGTTGCAACACCTACCAGTAATGCACCCACTAATCCCGGTCCATAAGTAACAGCCACTGCATCGATATCATTAATTGTAACTTGTGCATCTGTTAATGCCTGTTCAATTACCTGATTTATCTTCTCTATATGTTTTCTGGATGCAATTTCCGGCACTACCCCACCGTATAAGGTGTGCAGCGCAATCTGAGAAGCAATTACATTGGATAATACTTCTCGTCCATTTTTTACAACTGCTGCTGCTGTTTCATCACAGGAGCTTTCAATTGCTAATATTAAAACATCACGTTTCATACTATACTCCATTTCGTAAACTATTCTTCTTCAAAGTTCAGTTCTTCACTCATGCCATCCCTGGCAGTATAGATTTCGGGATAAACCTTCCGAATCTGGTTTAAATACTGTTCTGGATATACAAGAGAAGGGCTGTAATGGGTAAGCCACATTTTTCCCGGTTTGACCTGGGCTGCAATGGCCGCCGCTTCCTGAAATGTCATATGCTTTTTGTCCTTTGCCTTCTGCGCCTTTTCCGGATCACCATACATGCCCTCACAAATCATTAAATCCGCATTTTGCGCATGCTCTAAAATGCTGTTTGTTGGGCGGGTATCTGTACAATAAGTCACCTTTAAACCCTTTCGGTCTGCCCCCATAACCTGATGTGGGTAGTAAGTCTTTCCTTCATATATCACAGTGTTGCCCTTCTGCAAAGGGTTCCAGCACTGCACCGGCAATCCCAGCTTCTTCGCCTCTTCTACCAAGAAACGTCCTTTGCGTTCTATAACCACGTTGTAGCCATAGCAGATTACTCTATGCTGTACACGAAATGCCTCAATCTTATATCCCGGCATGTCTATCGTCTGAAACTGCTCAGACAATTCAATAAACCGAATCTTAAAGGGAAGCTCCTGAGCAATCACACACAGACTTCTTACAATCCGTTCCACACCTTTCGGTCCGATTATGGTAAGGGGCTCCGTCCGGTCTGCATTTCCCATACTTAAAAGCAGCCCCGGCAATCCTCCTATATGATCTCCATGAAAATGTGTGAAGCATATAACATCAATAGGCTTTGGACTCCAGCCCTTGCACTTCATGGCAATCTGCGTTCCTTCTCCGCAGTCAATTAATATATTGCTTCCGTTGTATTTAAGCATAAGTGCTGTCAGCCAGCGATTGGGCAGGGGCATCATGCCCCCGGTTCCCAGCAAACATAATTCTAGCACGTTTCTCCTCCATTCACTTTATAACAGCTCCGTCTCTTCCTCTATTTCCACAGGAACTGTAAAATTCTTAATCCAGACATCATAACAGGCTTCACAAATATGAATCTGGTGTTTTTCTCCATCCTTGTTAGAAAAATATCCCCATGCCACAGTGATATTTGCAGCCTGTTCCTTGTCTGTTATCTCTTTTCCACACTGATTACAACGCATTTTCTTTCCTCCTTTGTGGGCTTACTGTTTTACCTCTTTGTTTTTAACACAGTTTATGCGTAAATCCTAGTGGAAATCAAAGGTCATTTTTCCACATAATAACAGCATCCTCTTTAGGCAGGTCGTAAAAACCCTTGCGTATGCCTGCCTTTTGAAATCCCATTTTTTCATATAGCAAAATAGCGCCCTGATTACCGGCACGTACCTCTAAAGTCATGGCCCTAATGC
The DNA here is from genome assembly GCA_964562495.1 of uncultured Lachnospiraceae bacterium. Lineage (GTDB taxonomy): Bacteria > Bacillota > Clostridia > Lachnospirales > Lachnospiraceae > CANQSA01. The sequence continues at coordinate 3,138 of CAZLTS010000152.1, forward strand.
TTCGTTCTTTGGCATAAGCGACTAGTGTCTCCATAAGCCTGCTTCCAATTCCTTGTCTTTGAAACGCAGGGCTTACTGCTACATTTAGGATATCTCCTTCGTCCAGTACGCAAAGCATACCAGCATAGCCCACCACCTGATGTTTTTCTGTTTTCGCAACAACAAAAATATAATTAGGATTCTGCCACGCTTCCTGTAACGCCTGTTTAGACCATGGACTTGAGAAGCTAAGCTCCTCTAAGGCTGCCACACCATCTAAATCACTGGCTTCCATACTATGAATCATTACCTGTGTCATAGGCTGCTTCCTGAGTTCTGCTTTGCCTGTTTCTCTGCTAATTCCCGTTCTGCTTGGGAGCTGTGCAGTTGTTATAATTATCCAGCGAGTTTTTTGGATAAACATATG
>CAZLTS010000153.1:0-3518 GCA_964562495.1 uncultured Lachnospiraceae bacterium
TCTTAACAACGTATGGAATTATGATTATTTCGGCGATGCCAGAACCATAGATACACACGTGAAGAAGCTAAGAAATAAGCTGGGACAGGATGCAGATTATATCAAGACCATCTGGGGCATGGGCTACAAGTTTGAGGTAGAAGGATAATGCATTCAATTCGAGGACGATTAGTTATTGTGCTGTCTGCTATGGTAGCCGGTACGTTGATGTTTTGTATCATATTAAATTCTGTTTTTCTGGAGAGCTATTATAAGCGAAATAAGGAGACTACCTTAAATAACGTGTATAATCAGCTGCAGACCATTGTTGAAGGAGATGCACAGATTGATAATGAAAGTAATATTAGTCTGTTAATGCATATTTGCGAAAGTGGTGACGTATCTCTGGCGGTGATTAATGCCAGTAGTGAGATTTTATTTTCCTTCGCAACCAGTCCGGATATGCCAAATGCCTTCTTTCAGAAGATATTATCCGGCGATATTGATTTTAGCAAGCAGGAATATCAGATTGATACAACTACAGATTCCCAAAGTGGACTGCAGTACATGGAGATGTATGGTGCACTTAGTGAGGACAGCTATTTTATTATGCGTGTGCCTGTAGAAAGTATCAGACAGAATGTAAATATTTCCAACCGGTTCTTTATGTATATCAGCTATCTGGCGATTATTATCAGTGTGGTAGTTATGTGGTATATTTCCAAGACCTTTACCAGACCTATTTTGGAGCTGGCAGAGCTGTCTGAGAAAATGAGTAAGCTTGATTTTAATGCCAAGTATATTGGTACTCGAAATGATGAAATCGGCGTGCTGGGAACAAGTATGAATCGGTTGTCAGAGACGTTAGAGCAAACGATTTCAGAGCTTAAGCGGGCAAATAATGAGCTGCAGAAGGATATTAATCAGAAGATTGAAATTGATAATTTACGCAAGGAATTCTTGTCTAATGTATCCCATGAATTAAAAACGCCCATAGCGTTAATTCAGGGCTATGCAGAAGGACTTAAGGAAAGTGTTAATGATGATCCGGAAAGCAGGGAATTCTACTGTGATGTTATTATTGATGAAGCCAATAAAATGAATAAAATGGTAAAGAATCTGTTGAATCTGAATCAATTGGAATTTGGAAAAGGCCAGCTTACCTTTGAACGTTTTGACATTATTTCTGTTATCAGTGCTGTGTTAAAGCGGTCTACCATTATGATTGAACAGAAGGAAGCAGTTATTCTGTTTGACGATCGTAAGGAAATCTATGTGTGGGCAGACGAATTCCAGATTGAACAGGTTATTACCAACTATGTAACCAATGCATTAAATCACTTAGATGGAGAAAAGAAAATCCGTATCGATGTCGGCTATGAGAATGACCGGGTGCGGGTAGCTGTCTTTAATTGCGGCAAGCACATTGCAGAAGAGGATTTGGACAAAATCTGGGTGAAGTTTTATAAAGTGGATAAAGCAAGAACAAGGGAATACGGCGGCAACGGTATCGGTTTGTCCATTGTAAAAGCCGCTATGGATGCACATAATCAGAAGTGTGGCGTAGCGAATGTGGACGGTGGCGTTGTATTCTGGTTTGAACTTGAAAAAGGAGACGCACAGGCGTGAAGGAACAGGAAAAAGAAATTATCAGTAAGAAAATCAAGGATACGGTATGCGTGATTCTGGCAATTGGTGACAGGACACATGCCAAGTTGGAGGACGTACTTGCAGACAATGAGATATATCAGGCTTATAAGGAGGCAGAGGAACCACTGAAGGAATGGATTACCTACGCATGTCTATTGCAGGCTTTAAAAAGTGAGAATTCCAAGGCAGGACAACTGATGGCAGTCTATAATAAGCTGTATGAGAAGTTCCGTTTTAAAAATTATTTTGTTATTTGTAATAATACAGACGGTATCTTTACTTACAGCAAGTTTGATGAAAAGAAGATTACTACACCATGGGGAAGCCCTTGGCAGCTGCAGTGCAGTCATAATTGTAAGGACGAAGTATTTGACGCCTATCCTGTTTTGGAAGCACTGTATATGAAGATGGAAAGCGGATTGCCTTTAAGTCAGGCAGATATTCCGGTATGCCCTCATTGCCAGCAGAAGCTGCGGTTTAATATCCGAAAGGATCAAACCGATACCTTGTATTGTGAACAGGGGTATATCAAGCAGTGGAATACCTATCGGCAGTGGATGCAGTGGACTATGAATTATGAGACGGTTTTAATTGAGCTGGGAGAATCCTTTGCGGCACCGGGCGTTGTACGGTTTCCCTTTGAACGAATGGCGTATTTAAATCCTAAGGCATATCTGGTGCGGGTTAATAAAAGCTTGTGGCAGATCGATGCAGATTTAAAGGACAAAGCAATTGCCATTGCGCAGGATGAAATGATGTGGATAAAAGAGGTGACACAATGATTGCGATAATTGATTATGATGCAGGAAATTTAAAAAGTGTACAAAAGGCACTGGAATTTATAGGAGAGGAAGTTGTAGTTTCCAGAGATGCAGAGGAAATCTTAAGTGCAGATGGTATTGTTCTGCCGGGTGTAGGTTCTTTTGGAGATGCGATGGAGAAGCTACATCACTATGGCTTGGTAGAGCCTATTAAAGAGGCATGTAAACGCAATATTCCTTTCTTGGGAATTTGTTTAGGCCTGCAGCTTTTGTTTGAAAGCAGTGATGAGACAAAAGGTGTGGAGGGGCTTAGCATTCTTCCGGGAGAAATCTGCCGAATACCGGAGACAGACGGTCAGAAGGTGCCGCATATGGGCTGGAATTCTCTTCATTTAGAAAATCATGGACGGCTGTTCGCAGGCGTTTCGGAGAATGCTTATGTATATTTTGTGCATTCCTATTATTTAAAGGCAAAAGAGGAAGAAATTGTTAAGGCATCTACCGAGTATGGAGTTCATATACATGCCTCTGTGGAAAAAGGCAACGTTTTTGCCTGCCAGTTCCATCCGGAAAAGTCTGGTGAAGTAGGATTACATATATTGCGCAATTTTGCAGCAGTTACACATAACAATTAGTAAAAGCTGGAGGAGAAAGATGCATACAAAACGAATCATTCCCTGTTTAGATGTAAATAACAACCGGGTTGTTAAGGGTGTTAATTTTGTAGATTTAAAGGACGCCGGAGATCCGGTGGAGGTAGCGGCTGCTTATGATAAAGCGGGCGCAGATGAATTGGTATTTTTAGATATTACCGCAACCAGTGATGCCAGAGAAACGGTGGTAGACATGGTACGACGTGTGGCAGAAAAGGTGTTTATTCCCTTTACCGTAGGAGGTGGTATCCGTAGTGTGGATAATTTTAAGGAACTTCTGCGGGAAGGTGCAGATAAGATTTCTGTAAATTCTGCAGCCATTGATAATCCCCGATTAATCAGTGATGCAGCAGATAAGTTTGGCAGTCAGTGTGTGGTTGTCGCTATTGATGCCAAGCGTCGGAGTGATGGAAGCGGCTGGAACGTTTATAAAGCGGGTGGCCGGATTGATACAGGCTTAGATGCTATAGAATGG
>CAZLTS010000154.1:0-3514 GCA_964562495.1 uncultured Lachnospiraceae bacterium
ATGGAGAAATACTCAAGTGGCTGAAGAGGCGCCCCTGCTAAGGGTGTAGGTCGTTTGCGCGGCGCGAGGGTTCAAATCCCTCTTTCTCCGTTTAGTAAATTTCTTTTTTACATTCTGAAAACCCAAAAGGAACATTGCTCTATAATTAGTTTTAGTTATGGAACAGTGTTCTTTTTTTCTGTTCATTGCGTATTATTGCATAAAAATGGAGCGCTGCTTTATAGATATCTATTTTGCAACGCCCTTCTATTATCAATTCTTATGTTCATATATCTCTTTCAGCGCATCTAACAGGTGATTCGCTGCTTCTGCCTTTGTCATAAGAGGCAGATCTGTAATCTGTTCTTTGCTGATTAGCGTCAGATGATTGGTATCTGTTCCGAATCCCGCCCCGGCATCCTTTAAAGAATTCGCTGCAATCAAATCTGCATTTTTCTTTACCAGCTTTGCCTTGGAATTCTCCAACACATGCTCTGTTTCCATAGAGAAACCACATAACACCTGATGAGGTTTTTTCTTCTGACCCAGCCATGCCAGAATATCCTGAGTGCGGTCAAAGGTAATCTGAAAGTCTCCGTCAGATTTCTTAATCTTCTCCGTCTGCTTTACTGCCGGTGTATAATCCGCCACTGCTGCCGTCTTAATAATGATATCCTGTTCTTCATAAACGCCCTGCACAGCTTCAAACATATCCTGGGCACTAACTGTATGAATCACCTCTACAAATGGAGGTGGTGCAATAGCTGTAGGTCCACTGACTAAGGTTACCGAAGCACCTCTAAGCATAGCCTGTTCTGCAATGGCGTAGCCCATCTTTCCTGTAGAATGATTGGTAACAAAACGTACCGGATCGATTGCTTCCTGCGTTGGTCCTGCAGTAACCAGCACCTTTTTGCCCTTTAAGTCCTTTTCACAGGCAATTTCTCTTAGGATATACGATAACAATACTTCCTCTGAAGGCATTTTTCCATTGCCGGTATAGCCACATGCCAGATATCCATTATCCGGCGGAATAATGACTTTCCCATAGCTTTCCAATCTCTTTAAATTATCCTGAACAATGGGATTTTCAAACATATGCACATTCATAGCCGGAGAAACAAGAATGGGACATTCCATAGCCAGCAACGTAGTGCTTAACATATCATCTGCGATTCCATTCGCCATTTTCCCTATAATATTAGCAGACGCCGGTGCTACCAGTGCCACATCTGCCCTATCTGCCAGTGATACATGGGCCACATGAAACTGAAAGTTCCGGTCAAAGGTATCCACCAGACATCGATTCTTCGTTAATGTTTCAAATGTAATGGGATGAATGAAATTCGTAGCATTCTCTGTCATAATGACATGTACATCTGCTCCCAGCTTCACCAGCCTGCTGGCTAATCCCGCTATTTTATAAGCTGCAATACTGCCAGTCACTCCCAGTACAACTGTCTTTCCCTTTAATGTCATTTTCTTCTCCATTCCGCAGACGCTTGTCGTCGAGGAGCTCACGAGAAAACTGCGTATGCAGTTTCTCGTGTAGCATCATGGCTACTTTGTGACGCCTGCGGCACAAAGTAGCCCACAGTGAATTTCATTCACTGGTGACAAATCAGCACATCGGTGTGATTTGTCACACTATTCTCCATTCTGCAGACGCAAATTAATTCATATCAGCCAATAAACCATGTTTCTCATAGGTAGTAATTCTCTGAATCTGGTTTTTATCATCTACAAACACTACCTTAGGCTTATGTGTTTCTATCTCTTCCGGTGTCATAGAAGCATAGCACATAATGATTACGTGGTCTCCCACCTGAACCTGTCTGGCTGCTGCACCATTTAAACAAATCATGCCACTGCCACGCTGTCCTGTAATTACATAGGTTTCAAATCGGCTGCCATTTTCCACGTCAACAATCTGCACCTGTTCATATTCCAGTATTCCCGCTGCTTCCATAAGTGCTTCATCAATGGTAATGCTTCCCACGTAGTTAAGCTCTGCCTGAGAAACTACGGCACGATGAATTTTTCCTTTTAGCATATTTAGTATCATTTAAATTTTTCCTTCCTGCCGATGCACATAGGCCGGCACCGTACCAAACCATAAATTGACGTTGCCCATTATATTACTCTATGATGAAATTGTCAATCAGTCTTGTTTTACCAATATATACTGCCATGGCAACCAGCACAGGTCCGTCTACCTGATGATGCACTTCTATGGTATCCCATTTTACCATTTCAATATAATCAATTCTTGCTAACGGCTCCTGCTCAATAATTGCTCTCATAGCAGCAAGTACCTTGTCTCCGTCAGTCTCACCGTTTTGAATCATAGCTTCTCCCGCTTTAACTGCCTTACTTAATACTAATGCTGCCTGCCGTTCTGCCTCGGACAGATATGTGTTTCTTGAACTCTTCGCCAGTCCATCTGCCTCCCGGATAATCGGACAACCAACGATTTCTACTGACATATTCAAATCTCTTACCATACGGCGGATTACTGCTAACTGCTGCGCATCCTTCTTGCCGAAATATGCTCTATCTGGATTTACAATATTAAATAATTTATTAACGACTGTACATACACCTCTAAAATGAATGGGGCGGCTTTTTCCACACAACTCCTCTGTTACACCGCTAGTATCCACATAAGTGGTGAAATTCTCCCCATACATCTCAGAAACCTCTGGATGAAAAACCAGACTGGCGCCGGTAGTCTCACATAATGCACAGTCAGCATCAAAATCTCTTGGATAACTTTCCAAATCCTCTGTAGGACCAAACTGAATAGGATTTACAAACACACTGACAACTACCTTATCATTTTCCTCCACAGCACGGGCAATCAGACTTTGATGCCCCTCATGTAAATATCCCATAGTAGGAACGAAACCTACTGTAAGTCCCTGCTTCTTCCATTCCTTCACCTGTGCCTTAACACCGGCAACTGTTTTCTCTATTATCAACTTCTCAGACATAATTTCTCCATTCCATTCCGCTTAATATAATTTTTCAATGATTTCGTCAGCAATCTTATAGCCATGCTCTGATGCCGGAAATGTACCCTGCTCCACTTCTGCCTTATACGCCTGAAATCCCTCTATCATAACCTGACCTACATTAGCAAACCGCTTAACAAACTTAGGCGTAAAATCTGTGAAGGTACCCAGTGCATCCTGATAAACAAGTACCTGACCATCACAGCCTGCACCTGCACCAATTCCGATTGTAGGAATGCTTAGTTCCTTGCTAATCAGCTCTGCCAAAGCAGATGGAACGCACTCTAATGTAATACCAAATACACCTGCTTCCTCTAATGCCTTAGCATCTGCCAGCAGCTTTTTCGCTGCAGCTTCACTCTTTCCTTGCACCTTAAATCCACCAAATGCGTTAATGGACTGAGGTGTTAATCCAAGATGTCCCATGACTGGAATGCCAGCTGCCACAATTGCCTGAATCTGGGGCAGAATCTCAGAACCGCCCTCCATCTTAACTGCATTGACACGTGCCTCTTTCATCA
>CAZLTS010000155.1:0-3480 GCA_964562495.1 uncultured Lachnospiraceae bacterium
TGGACGTGAGGGGGAAGCACCTCAAAGGCGGCGTGAGCTTCCCCCTCACACTCCCTCTTACTTTGCCTAATAATTATTGTGAGGGGAATGCCCCTCACGCTCCCCGATTTTGTTGTTTATTTTGGTTAGGGGAGTTTGTTTTTGTTGAGTTGTAGTTTTGAGTTGTGCTTGTTAAATGTGGTTAGTGATATGGAAAGGGTTGGTCTGCACTGTATGTGTTTTCCAACCCTTTTGGTTTTGTACTGTTCTAGATTATTGTCATGTCTTTACTTGTTATTTTATCAGTTTGTCTAAGATAGATATTGCATTTGGTCATTTATTAGCTATTAAGGTGATGGTGTTACCGTCTGTGTACTTGTAAATCCAACGGCATTTACATCATTACTGATATCTTCAACCTGTGTTACATTAATTTCAATATTAAATTCTGTCTTTAAGCTTGCTATTGGAGTCTTTTTTGTGCTTGCATCACTATTAAGATACACATAATCGTTATCAATTGTTACATCAGCATACTTTGCACCGCTTTCACCTGTCTTAAAAGCAACTACGCAATAATCAGTTGTTCTTTCAGATTGTGCAATCAAATCTCCAAGGATAGTGTCTTCTAAATCTTTGCTATTTTCAAAATTCCATACCCATGTCAATGTCTCGCCTGAAAGTTTAGGTCCAGCAGTTCCCAAATTAGTGTTTGGTGCGTATACATCAGCTGTGTTTGCCTTAATTTCGTAAACCATCATACCATCTTTGAAGTTAGTAGTATTAGTATTTAAATCATAAACAGCTGTAAAATCGTCAACACCACTCTTTGTAACAATACTATTTTTCAATGCATTTGCAACAGCCAATGTTGATGAAGCTGTAATAGCTGTTCCAGATGTTGTAGTACTGCCAGCCAAAGAATAAACTACTGGATAGTAATCAGCTGAAACTGCAATTACATTTTGTAATTCATAAAAATAATAACCTGTCTTATAAGTGCTATAAGTACCAGTTAACACTTGTGTATATTCTTTGCCATTAGTAGTAGACTTTGCATATAAACCAGTTTTTACTAATTTTTCAAAATTCTCCTCAGTTACAGCAGTTGTTTTTACCATTACTCCATATGTATAACCACTCTTAATAAAGATATCACGAGCTTTGATTGTAGCTGTTACCTGTGTGGCAACTTCTGGTGTTCCTGTAACTCCAAATGTCAAGCCTGTAGTAGCACTTTTTGTACCAGGAGCTACTATATTATCACCAGTATTTGCTGATGTTGCTACATTAATCTTTTTGCTATCATTTACATAACCCGAAGTCCATACCACAGGCGTATCACCGTTTTTTGCCTCTAGGTACGCATTACTAAACAAACTACCTCCTGCATTTACAACAACTCCAAACTTTGCTACCCTTGCGGTGTCTGATGCTTCGGCGCTGGTGGTGTATTTAGCGAATGTTCCGCCGATTATGCTGGTTGTGATTAGTACTAGTGCGAATAGCAGTGATGCTAATCGGGTGAATGTTTTCTTTTGCTTTTTCATTATTATACCCCCTGTTCAATTAATATGTTTTTGGATAAGGTTTATATGCACTTAGCTGGAGGAAAGGATAATAAAGTAGTATGGGACTTCCTTTATCAGCAGTGTCATATTGTTGGCTTCTGTGCCTTGTTGGACTGAGAATCTTATACAGTAGTTGCCAGCGTCTAGGTTGGCTAGGCTGTATGACCATTCTCCTGTCTTTTGTACTTGGCTTGGACTATTTTGGCTTATCCAATTTCCACTTTCGTCTTTTTGGAGCAGTTCGTAGAATATTATGGCATTGGTTGGAAGTTGGTCTTTTACGTTTACTGTGAGCGTCTCGCCCATTTTATATAGATGATTAGTTCCGTCTATACGCAATGAGGGCGTTGTAGCGCTTATAGTGGTAAAAGTTACCTTTGTTCCTTCACCGTCGCCAAAGACGCACCAACCATTTAGCGGTGAACTTCCTGCCAGAGTTGGTGAGACGTACCATTTGGCTATGAAGTCATAATTCACTGTAGTAGTGCCAAAATCGTAGGAGCAGAGTTTGACTATTACGGTGGTGGTATCCGTTTGGGTTGAAAGTGTTGTAGGTAATGGAATAATAAATTGTCCTTTTAGCTTTTGGTATATTGTATAATGATTGTTGCCTATATCCACTGACAGGTATGCGTCTGTAGGGATTGCCGTTTTTGCATTTAGTACTAATGCCGTTTTTCTCCCTTCCCATATGGATGCGTTCCCTTCTGACGGAGTATACGTTGCTGTCAGTGTATTAGTCATGGTATCGGTTGTGTCTTGGGCTGCGACTTCAAGGGTAAACCCTGCCTCATTTTTGATGCCTAGAGTTATTTGAGGGTCGGCTTTATCTTTTGGTATATTAGGGGCGTAGATTGTCTTATTAGTATCACTGTTACGTGGAGTAAAGGATAAGTTAATATCAAGAGTATCTTTGGCTAACCTATCGCTTTCTTGTACCTGTGAAAAGTCCACTATGAACTGATAAGAAAATTCTTCTTCGTCAGTATCTTTGTATTTAAATTTATCTGTTCCACCCATAAGTGTAAAATCGGTTAGTGGAATAGAGTTGGTCGCTGTTTTGACATCATAATAGTAATAGATGCCTTCTGTCTTTAAGATAATAGTGGTCGAGCTTGGAACGGGTGTGGAGAAGGTCAATTTCTGTCCTGCGCCGCTATTATCGGTGCTGGTATCAGTGCTATTAGCACTGCTATCTGTTGTTGGCTCGTACTCGTCTTTTATATAATTAGTCACTGTAAAGCTTGCGGTAAAGGCGGAATCTTTGCTAATATTTACGGTTTCTACGTTAGTGAAATCTTTAAATACCTGTCCTGCTATTTTCTTTGGAGTTACCTCTATGTCCTTTACGGCTCCTGTGATTGTGATGGTGACTGTTGCGTTTGCTAAATTTTCATTTGTCAAGCCTTCTACTTTATAATCATAAGGTAGGTTATCCGAAGATTGGTCTGTGGATTGTACCTTTTGTACTGTTGGCAAATCACCATTTGCAACGTCCGTTGTCTGGATTTTTCCATTTTCGTCTGTTACAACTTTTCCATCCTCATCCCTTAGTGCAGTTATGGCAGTTGGTACTATTTTATAATCGTATAGATGGTAGCCATCCTTTAGGTTTACGCTAAATGTACACTTTCCTGAACCAGCCTCACTATTTTCCATTATAAAGCCTTCATCATATACGAAATTAATAAATATGCCATTGGTATACAAATATGCCTTTGATGTACTTACCTCGGACTGTTCATGGTCTCTATCTGCAATCTTTACTGCGTAGAAATATAGGTATTTATTATAAGCAAATCCAACGGGTACTTCAAACTCTGTTGTTAAATCGGTTAAATATTCGCTTATGTCTTCATCGGTCAATTTTATAGTATCTTTCTCGCTCATAATGTATCTAAGCGTCGCTTTTTCGTCCTCCTTTTTTGCC
>CAZLTS010000156.1:0-3439 GCA_964562495.1 uncultured Lachnospiraceae bacterium
TTGACCCAGAGGATTATCCACAGGTATTAAAGGAATTAAAGGAAAATGGAAGCGTATCTGTAGAAACGAAGTTCTATTTAATGCAGAAGGTATTTATGCATACTGCTAATTATGATGCCATGATTGCGGATTATCTAAAGAAAGAACGTAAAGATGACAGCTTGCCTGAAACATTGACAATGACCTTTGAGAAGGTTCAGGATATGCGTTACGGTGAGAACCCACATCAGAAGGCAGCCTTCTACAGAGAAATTGGTAAGCAGGTTGGTTCTATTGTTGATGCCAAGCAGTTAAATGGTAAAGAGTTATCCTTTAACAATATTAATGATACAAACGGCGCACTGGAATTATTAAAGGAATTTACAGAGCCTACTGTTGTAGCATGCAAGCATGGTAATCCTTGCGGTGTAGGTAGCGCAGATACCATATTAGAAGCATGGAACAAGGCCTATGAGGCAGATAAGGTATCTATTTTTGGTGGTATCGTTGTAATTAATCGTGAAGTAGATGCAACACTGGCAGCGGAAATGAAGAAGATATTCTTAGAAGTAATTGTGGCACCTTCCTACACAGAAGAGGCATTGGAGATTTTATGTAGTAAGAAGAATGTGCGCGTACTGCAGCTTGCAGATATTTCCGTTCCACAGAATCCACAGGCCTATGACCTGAAGAAGGTAAACGGTGGTTTAATCGTACAGACTATTGACAGTAAGTTATTACCAGACGAGGAGCTTAAGGTAGTAACAGAGGTTGCACCTACAGAGGAACAGATGGAAGACTTATTATTTGCTTGGAAAATGGTCAAGTTCGTTAAGTCAAACGGTATTGCACTGGCTAAGAATAAGCAGTCAGTTGGTATTGGCCCTGGACAGGTTAATCGTGTATGGGCAGCAAAACAGTCCATGGAGCATGCAGTGGAGTTAATTAATGAAGATGCAACAAAGGGTGCTGTTTTAGCATCAGATGCTTTCTTCCCATTCGATGACTGTGTAGAAGCAGCACATCAGGCTGGTATTACAGCGATTATTCAGCCGGGCGGTTCTGTAAGAGATGAGGATTCCATTAAGAAGTGTAACGAATATGGAATTGCCATGGTATTTACGGGTATGCGTCATTTCAGACACTAATTTCAGAGAATTTAGATTTATTTATTTTAATAAAAGAACTGCCACTTCAACGATTGAGAAATCGTGAAGCGGCAGTTCTTTTTATAGGAGTAATAGATTATAGAAATAGATTTATTTTGTTAATAAACCAAGAATTTCATTGCTTCGTGCAATAAATTCAGTCATGGCTTCAGGCTTTAGTGGAGCGTGACTAATCATAGCCAAATCATATAACTGCTTGCAGATTAAGTCAGTCTTATCGCCCTCCTGATTCTCTAACAGATACTGTACAAGAGAATTGTTTGAATTTAATACAAGGGTTTCTCCACTGCCGAAGTCGCCCATACCCATGCCGTACATGTTGTACATCTTCATCATATCCTGCATACGTCTGGTTTCTTCAGACAAGGTAATCATGGAGGAAATAGAAGCATCCTTTAACTTCTCTACCTTAACCTCCAGCTTATCGTTGCCCAATGCCTTTTTAAACAGTGCTGTCAAGGCATCTACCGTTTCCTTGAATGCTTCGTCATTTTCGGTATCCTCTTTAAAGGTATTGGTTAAGTCTGTATCAATACGGACAAAACGGATGCCACTGTGTTTCTGCTCTAACTGACTGATAAATGGCTGGTCAATATTATGTGTTAAAAGAACCGCATCAATAGATTCCTTCTTAAACATGTTGATATACTGACTCTGTTCTACAGGATCTGTTACATAGTATAGAAGGGTTTCAGCTTCTTTTTCTTCGGACTCTTCTTTGGCTGTATCCTCAGTAGCAGAAGTACCGTCTTCGTTTACGACCTCCACATCAGCAGCTTCTTCCTTAGCAGGCTTGTTTTCATCAATGAATTCTGTCAGGGTTAAGTATTTGTCATCTAAGTTCTTAAACAAGATATAATCGCTCATCTTCTCGCAGAACTTCTCTTCCTTAATGCAGCCATATTTAATAAATGGGCTAATGTCGTCCCAGTATTTTTCATAGCTTTCTTTGTCAGTCTTACACATACCAGATAGCTTGTCAGCTACCTTCTTGGTAATATAGTCAGCAATCTTCTTTACAAAACCATCATTTTGCAATGCACTTCTGGATACATTTAACGGCAGGTCCGGACAATCAATTACACCCTTTAACAGCATTAAGAACTCAGGAATAACCTCTTTAATATTATCGGCGATAAATACTTGATTGTTATATAGCTTAATTGTACCTTCAATAGATTCGTACTCGGTATTAATCTTCGGGAAGTATAAAATACCCTTTAGGTTAAATGGATAATCCATATTTAAGTGAATCCAGAATAAAGGCTCCTTGTAATCCTTAAATACCTTACGGTAGAAGTCCTTATAATCCTCATCACTACATTCGTTGGGGTGCTTTGTCCAAAGGGGTGTGGTATCGTTCATGGCAACAGGACGTTTTACAATCTTAGCCATATTACGGGCAGGTGAGATTTCTATCGTTTCCTTGGTACCGTCTTCTTTCTCTTCTTCTCTTGTTTTTGCTTCCTCTACAAAGTGTTCTACAACCGTATCCTTCTCGGTTACTTCCTCGTCAGGTACGTTCTCATACTCTGTCTCTGCCTTTTCATTGGCCTGGAAAATAGGAATAGGCATGAAGGAGCAGTAGCGCTCTAGCACTTCACGTAAACGGTACTCGTTGGCAAATTCAACGCTTTCTTCATTTAGGTAAAGGGTAATCTTCGTACCACGTTCGGTGCGGTCACCGTCACTCATGTCAAATTCTGTACCGCCGTCACATTCCCAATGAACCGGTGTCGCACCATCTTTATAAGATAAAGTATCAATGGTAACACGGTCAGCCACCATAAATGCGGAGTAGAAGCCAAGTCCAAAGTGACCGATAATCTGGTCGTCGTTTGTCTTATCCTTATACTTCTCTAGAAATGCCTCTGCACCAGAGAACGCAATCTGGTTAATATATTCTTCTACTTCATCTGCAGTCATACCAATACCGTTATCAATAAATGTTAAAGTCTTGTCCTCAGCATTGGTTAAAACCTGTACCTTAAATTCGTTGTCAGCGGGCAGGGTTGCCTCACCCATCATCTCTAATTTCTTTAATTTTGTAATCGCATCACATCCATTAGACACTAACTCTCTTACAAAAATGTCGTGGTCGGAATACAACCATTTTTTTATAATTGGGAAAATATTGTCACTATTAATGGATAAACTACCATGTTTCTCTGCCATAGTCTGAAACCTCCTTTATTTCATATCAACTATTCTAGTACGACTATAACAAAATGTCAAGTAAAAATTAGCACTCTTTTTTAAAGAGTGCTAACAGAGCTTATCTAAAAAGATAA
>CAZLTS010000157.1:0-3430 GCA_964562495.1 uncultured Lachnospiraceae bacterium
CGAATACGTACTTATTCTCTTCGAGTTCTATCATTGCCTTTAGGAAGTAATAGTCTTCTGGTGTTGTTATCTTGATGTTTGCCCCCTGCTCTTTTACAAGGTGTATGTCCCCTCCCGTCTGGGCGTATACCATTGCCGCATCAAGTAGTGGGAGGTCGCCATCGTTATTGTCTTTTATGTTTTGGTAAGCCTGCTTTATCCTTCCTAGTTTGAAGCTTTGGGGGGCTGTCATGGAGTAGGTGTCGTCTCGCTTTTTGAAGTCGTTTTTGTCCACATTTTCTTTGTCGGTTACAACGACTGTCTCTGTTACGGAATGGACTGTCACTGCACAGCCGTACTGTTTTGCAACACGTATGTTTTCACAGATAGTCGTAGTACTTACCAAGGGTCTTACACCGTCATGTATTACGACTATATCATCCTCATTACCGCCAAGCTCTGTTACCGCCTCCAATCCTCTCTGCAAGCTGGATTGTCTGTCGCTTCCGCCTACTATAAGGCGCTCCACTTTATGAATCTGATACAGTTTTAATAGGCTTTCCATATAATCGACATAGCTTCCGTGGCATACCACTACAACCTTGTCTATATCCTGACATTCTTCAAATCTGTCCAGTGTGTATATGATAATCGGTTTTCCCATCAGCTTTAGGAACTGCTTGGGCAAGCCTCCATTTCTCATACGCTGTCCTACACCTGCAGCTAGAATGATTGCGTAGTTCATATTTATTTCCCTTCTGTTAATTTTTGCAAAATAAAAAACCTGACATAAAGCAGTTATCAAGGTTCAATTATTCTTTAATATAAGGCACAGTTGTACCCTTTCGGGTATGCAAAAAATGCTTCACATTTTTTACTTCGCACTCTACTACATCACAAGCCACAGCACACTATACTGTGGCATTATGTTCACAGAGCCTTGGCATACCAACTTCCCAGTTTGCACTGGCTTCTAATGCCGTTCTTTATTTTATATATCATGCACCGTTGTAAAGTCCCCCTTTCGGAGGTGAAGCAACCCTTTGGGCTGCTTATCTTTATTTGGTTACTTATGATCTTCCTCTGTTTAAGGCGTTCAATGCGGCGTTTGTCTTTTCGTCTATTATGCTGCCGCATACGCTGCATATGAATTTGCCGTCTTTCTTAATGCCAAGTGTTTGGTTTCCATTATTATGACAACTACTACATTCATTGCTGATATTCTTGGCGTAAACCTCCACCAGCTTTATGTTGTTCTCCTCGCATTTCTGCGCCAGGCGTTTCCTGATATAGCCATGCTCCCATATGGTTGTCATGTAATTGTTGCTGCTGTAGTTGCCCCCAAACGCATTTGCGGGAAGCTTTGGCATGTAGATTATTGCAGGCTTTTCAGCCTTTATGAATCTGTTTAGCTCCGTGTTGATATATATGTGGAGCGATTCATCAATTTTATTTTTGTTGCTCTGGTATTTCTTCCTGCCTATTTTATTGGCATCTAGGCTTTGCTGCTCCTTGTATTTTATCCTGTGGCTGCCTATCCATTTTGCCTTGTCCGCAAGCTTTTTGCCTAGTTCGTCACCGTACTTGTTCCCATTTGACACTGTGAGCATGGTGTATATAGACATATTAATTCCTATTTCGTTTATATAGTCATCATGTGTCTTTGTCTTTACGTCTATTGGCACAAGGATTTCAAGGCTGTTTTCCTCTGGGTGGAGCATTATCTTAAGCTGGCGTTTATATCGGTTGTTGTCCGTGAGCGGTACGTAGACTCTTTGGCGCTTCTCCTTTGTCGATATATAGATGCCGTCATCAGCGTACCTGTAGGCTCTTTCACCAATTGAAAAACCGTCTGCCTTTTCAGTATGCATTTTTGCAAGATATTTTCTGGTCTGACGTCTAAGATATTGGTTTAGCTTATTTGAGCTGTCTGGCAGCTCCCTGTCATTGGGCAAGGACTTGCTAATGAGCACACTGTCCCATGTCTTTTCGGATTTTAGCACCGCCCTTATGTAATGCCTGTCCTCGTCGCTGAAGGTTTCATTTTTCCTGACAGCCTCCAATATGCTGTTTCTCGTCTTGCTCCACTGGGTTTTGATGTCGCCTAGCGCATCAAAGATTGCCAGATAGAAATACACCGACGGCAGACCAAGCCGTTCTCGAAGCCCGCTGTCTGTCATCTCGTTTTGAACCGTATAGCCTGGGTAGATTTTGGAGAATCCGCCTATCCCGCCGTAGCGCTGATATACGTGGTTTTTGACCTTGCTGTAATCTGACGCTATCTCTAGGAGCTTGTCCATATCCTCTTTAGGGATTGGGAATTTATTGTACTGGCGGACTATCTTTAACATTTTTACCTCTGGTGTGGCTGTATTGGTTTTTCCAAAAAGGTATACTTTTTTGGAAAATAAATAACGCATGACAGTTATTCGACTGTCATGCGCTTAACACGTTATTCACAGAACATATTGTGCTATGAACCATTATGTAATTTTAATGCTTGACATTTTAGCCAAGTATGGTATAGTAATTATGTTGCGAGTGCGATTCCAAAAAAGTATACTTTTTTGGAATTTTTTAGATTTGTCCTTTCACCCAAGTATAGAATGTACTTTGCGATATACCACAGGCTTCTGCGGCTTCTTTTGCTGATATACAGCCTTCTTGCCAAAGCGTAAATATTTGAATAAAGTTATCTGGAATTTCCTTTTTGGGGCGTCCAAACTTTACGCCATTGGCTCTTGCTACCGTTATACCTTCGGTTTGGCGTTGTTTTATATTATGTCGCTCGTTTTCTGCCACATAGCTTAGCAGTGCTAAGACTATATCGCAGATTAGTGTGCCTATGAGGTTCTTCTCTTTTCTGGTGTCGAGCATCGGCATGTCTATCACGTAAATGTCTGCACCTTTCTCTTTTGTAATTATACGCCATTGGTCGGTTAATTCTTTGTAGTTGCGCCCTAGTCTATCAATCGACTTGATGATTAGGACTGTGTCGGAGTCTATGACCTCTAGCATTCTTACGTATTGTGGTCTTTCAAAATCCTTGCCTGATTCCTTGTCTAGGTAAATGTTCTCAGTACTAACCCCTATTTCGGTTAATGCTACTCTCTGTCTCTCCTCGTTTTGTTCCTCTGTACTGACACGCATATACCCTATCATTTTCTTTTGTCCCATAGGTTTACCTCCTTTCAAAAAACAGGTACGGAGACTTGCTCCTATACCTGTTTTATTATAGTATTCCTATGGTCAAACGGTCAAATTGTCAGCATCAGGCACTCTCTTCTCCGCCTTATCCTTAAAGCCCTGAACCTCCTTTGCAGCGGTTGCAATCGGAATATTTGTTCCTGCTCCCGCTATACAGCCTCCAGGACATGCCATTCCCTCTATAAGACATCCCTTCTTCTTTCCAACCTTTGCAAGTAGCAGCATCTTCTTACACTCTGCAAGG
>CAZLTS010000158.1:0-3429 GCA_964562495.1 uncultured Lachnospiraceae bacterium
TAGAATCTCCATTTTATTTTCTCAGACTATACTATGTGATTCTAAATGATGTGTGCCCATTAGGAACAATGTTTTAAAATAATGCAATCCAGCTTTCTACCTTTCCTTATCGTCCTCCAGATAATACAAATACACATCCTCCAGATTCAGTCCCTGCCGAACCCTTGGAAACTCCTCCGGCAGATTATCTCCCACCAGACGCAGCACCATTCCTTCCTTTCGCTGGTACATATTGCCTACCCGGTAGGTTTCCTGCAGCTCCTTTGCCGTATCCATGGTGCATGCCACCTCTGCCACCTTGCCCTCTATGGATGCAATCAGATTTGAAGGGGAATCCTGTCCCACCAGTCTGCCCCGTTTCATAAGCAGCACCTGTCCGGCAATACACTCAATATCACTGACTACGTGGGTTGCCAGCAGCACGATTTTATCTCTTGCTGTTTCCGATATATAGTTCCGAATCCGGATTCGTTCCTCCGGGTCCAGACCGGCTGTAGGCTCATCTAATATAAGAATCTCCGGATTTCCCAGCAGTGCTGCTGCAAATAAGGCACGCTGCTTCATACCGCCGGAATAACCACCCAGCCGTTTTCCTGCCTGTGCCGTCAGTCCCGTCAACTCCAGATAATGCTGTATCTCCTCTGTTGCCTGTTTCTTTTTCATACCTTTTAAATCTGCGATATAGTACAAAAAACGTCTGGCTGTAAACTGGTCATACATACCCTGCTGTTGGGGCATATAGCCAATCTTTGCCCGGAAGGCAGCACCCATTTTTAGTATCTCCGTTCCGTTATAGGTAATACTACCACAGGTTCTTGGGACACTGTCCGTTAACAGATTCATTAAGGTGCTTTTTCCTGCACCATTTGGACCTAAGATACCATAGATGCCCGGCGTCAGCACACCATTAAAATCCCACAAGGCTTCTTTCTCACCGTATTTTTTTCCAACCTGTTCAAACTTTAGCTCTTTCATGTCTGCCTCCCTTCTTCCACCTGCAGCCTGCCGCCATGCTAAGCGCTGCCAGCAACACACACAGAATCCAACCTATCATTACACTTCCACTCATATCGCCCGCACTGCGTAACCGGTTCATTAGACACAATGGAGAAAAAACGGTAACACCTTCCACCGCATCTGCACCGATATAAACCATACCTGCCGGAAGTACAAACAGAATCAATGCCTTTAGCAAAGACTGTAAAATGCCTGTGGAATGCTCCGACACAAACAATACCAGACATGCCAGTGACAATGCTCCCAAGTAACGCACCACATACAAGGCAATTAAAAACTGGAGTACGCTTAGCCGAAATGGCAGCTTCACAAATCCTGCCACACTTTGTACCGGTACGGATAATCCGGTCAATCCATAGTTTTTGCATACCTCGTAAATCTGGCAGCCATACACAACCAGACAAATGAAAAATACACTGCCGGCGGCCAGTCCGTATTTCCGCCGCCTCATTCTGCCCCTTCCATAGGGCATGGTACGCAGATACACCTGCGCCCCCTGCTGTCGTTCATAAGCAAACAATCCGCCTATCATAAGAATGGTAAAGGTCATAATCAGAATTGCCTGCTGTCGTTCTGTCCGTCTGGTTTCACTGCCATAAAGCTTATCATAACCAATGCGGCTGATATATTCTACCGGAATCCCCTTCTCGGTCTGCACCGCATATTCCTGGGATAAATCCACCAGACTGTTTAGCATCTCCTGTATACTTTTCATTGCCAGGTATTCGTCGCTGTTGTCCCCATACTCTTCTGCCGTCTGCTCCATCTGTTCCACCAGCTTCTGCTGCTCCTCCTGCAAATAGGCAAGCTTCTCCGGCACATAAGTTCCCTGCAGCACATCTATATAGTGTAGATATAACTCCATGGAATAATCATATTGCACCGGATACAAATGAATACTGCGGATGCTTAAAACAACCAGCACTGCAAACACAAAAATACCACCCTGTACCCACAGCTGCTTATAGGTTTCATGGCATACCGGCACCGGCTTATGGAACAGCCTGGGAAGTTTTCCCCGGATACGTGCCATGCAGTTACGCAGTCTGCTGCTGCCTGATGTAGGCCGCACATTGCCGGAGCAGACCGCTGCCACAATCAATACTACCAGAATCAGTGCCGTAACAATCCAGAACACGGTAAAGATTTCTACCGGATAACCAAAAAGATTCAGATTCACATAATTTTTCATGGTAGTTCCCATGTCTATGTAAGCAAACAGATTGATGTATTTTAAGAATGCCAGGGGGTGAGACCGGGCAATCCACGTCCATGCGGCATACTCTGCCCCGATAAACAAAACAGCTATACCGATACCAAACACAGCCATACGCACATAAGCGGTAAGAACCCATACAAATAAGCCAAGTGCCGCCAGCGTAAGCATCTTTCCCAGCACCATAAGAAATAAATACATACCAATGGATATGTTAATGGTAACGCTGCTAAATTCCGGTACGGACTGTATACTTCTTGACAGGCTGCCAAGACCGCCGTAGCTTATAACAGCAAGGAGCAGATTCTCGGCCCATAAAAGTGCTGTCATCAGGCAGGCAGAGCCGACCATAATGCCCGTTCGTCTGGCTGCCATCCGCTTTCGTCCCTTAGGCGTTACATAGATAAAATTCCACAAGCCCTTTTTTCGTTCCTCCATGAAAAACAAAAGAAGAATCAATAAGAATAAAAAGGTAAGATACTCCGACTGGCTGTAGGTTACCAGTGACTCCACCGCTCCATTATACCCCGGTGTCAGTGTGGCATCAGAAATATTCTCATAGTCTTCTGCCGTCTTTTCAATGTTACGTACCGCAAACGTACTGTTACCGGAGCCTGCACTTCCTTCCGCCATCAGCTTCGCATTCTGGGCAATCTCTTCCATACGGGTTGGGTACTCCAGAATATACTCATACTGCTGTTCCAACAGGGAATGCGCCGTCTCGCCGGCGTCAAATGCTGTCGTAGCACCGCCACCCTCCAGCCACTTTTCCATGGCGGCATCCAGTATGGTACGAATCTCTTCCAGTGCCGCTTCCGGCTCCTGTTCTTCATACTGAGACAGCAATTCCGCCTCCCGGGCATACACCTGCCGTCTCTGCTTCACAGATTCCTTCACATCACCAATCCCCTGAAACAAATCCAGATTGATATGCTGTAAAAACAGAACCCCATTTATAACCAGCAGCAATGCAACTGCTATCAGGATACTTCTCCTGCACAAAATCCTTCTCCATTCTGCCATAGCTACTACCTCTCATTCCGCAGACGCTTACCAAAACCGTTAATTCAACGCATAACTATACTATTCTATTTCCCATACAAATCCCAAAATGCCTGAATGGTATCCTTCCGAATATCTATAGAAACAGAACCATTACTTAAAATAATAGAATCCGGCTTTTTACTGCCATCATA
>CAZLTS010000159.1:0-3371 GCA_964562495.1 uncultured Lachnospiraceae bacterium
CAGGATGCTCCAGCCTTTGCCCGGCTGTATCGTAAGGAGAATTGCGAACCCTTTATGGAAGCCATTTCTGAACCAATTGAAGAAACAGAACGTACACTGCGTAACTATGTGTCCTCTATTTACCCCTTAACGGAATTGGGACACTTTGGCATTTTCTTTCGAGATACCAAGGAATTGGCAGGCATGGCCGCTTTATACTATGGGCAGGAGGATTTTAGCGACTGCGTCCAGTTAGGCTATTTGGTGGACGAGAAGTATCGTCATCAAGGACTGGCACTGTGGGCTTGTAACGCTTTAATTGATTATGCCAGAGACTACGGGCTTTCTCGCATCATCTGTCTGATTCGCCCCGAGAATTTTCCATCTATCCGGCTGGCTATGCGCTTAGGCTTTCAGTTGGAGGGTGCTGTGACTTATCAATATTTTACACATAATCTATACGCACTTTCTCTGGATTAAAGGTTGAGAGGTGCAGAAAGAAAGGACTTTATTTTGGGAAAGTTTTTTACCATGGAGCAACCCTTCTGGCAGTTTATTGCGAAGCTGGGCTGGGCTGTCCTATTTAATTTTATTTTCATACTGACCTGTATTCCCATTATCACCATAGGTGCTTCTATTACTGCCTTAGATACAGTAATGATGAAGATTGCCAAAGGAGAAGGCAGTCATTATGTACGTATGTATTTTCAAAGCTTTTTGGCAAGCTTTGTAAGCAGTACCATAAGCTGGGTTCTTACAGTGATTGTTTCCATCTTTTTCTTTGTAGATGCCGTACTTATGTATCATGAATCTATGAAAATTTTATTCGTTCTTGCACTACTTGCCTGCTTTGCAGTACTTATGTTTATACAAACTGTATTTGCACTGACTGCACGTTTCGAAGGCAGTTGGCACGAAACCATAAGTCGTGCTCGTTTTGTATGGATGCAGGATTTCTGGCTGGTAGCTGTGGCTGCTATCCTTAATATTATTATCATTGGTGGCGTCGGCTGGTCTATCCGGGTTCGTAACGTATTTAGCTGGCTTGTGATTCTGTGGTTTGGATTGGCGGCACTATGCAATGCATTTGTCTATAACCGAATCTTCCATAAATATTCGGAAGATGAGATTGAAGAAGAAATTGTACTAGAAGAGATTCCAGAGGATCCCTTTGCTAAGCTTCGTGGAGAATACAAGGAATAAATTTTTAGGCGGCTGCAAATTTTAGATTATGCAGTCGCCTAACTATATACATTATGCTTCTTTATTTTTCCATTCTTTACGTTTTTCTTTTAATGGTTTCATAATGATTTCTTTACATTGAATTGCTTTTTCTTTGTCCATAGCCGGAACACCCGCTAATGGATACGGGATTCCCATATTTTTATACTTGCTTTCACCCATAGTATGATACGGCAATACATCTAGTGCTTTTAAGTTATGAAGAGAGCCAATAAATGCACCTAACTGTTCTAGGTAAACTGGATTATCTGTAATGCCTGGAACTACAACGTGACGTATCCACACCGGCACTTCCTTTTTTTCCAGATATTTCGCAAATTTCAAAATCTCAGTATTGGGCTGCGCGGTAAGCTTTAAATGTTCTTCAGGATCGATATGCTTAATATCCAGCATAACCAAATCTGTCACCTTCATAAGGCGGTCAAATTTCTCCATTAATTTCTCATTGTCACTTTGAAAAATAATACCAGAGGTATCCAGACAGGTATGAATTCCTTCTTCATGCGCCCGTTCAAACAGCTCGGTAAGAAAATCAATCTGCATCAATGGTTCTCCGCCCGTAGCAGTAATACCACCCTGACGATAGAAGCTTCTGTTTTTCTCAAATGCAGCTATAATCTCATCCACCGTCATTTCCATACCGCCGCCCGGCTCCCATGTGTCCGGATTATGGCAATACTGACACCGCATAGGACACCCCTTAAAGAATACGACAAAACGTACTCCTGGTCCATCTACTGTGCCAAAGCTCTCTGTTGAATGAATATGTCCAATCATAGCCATCCTTTCTGCCTTACTTGGCAAAACAAGGGATTGCCGTATACACAGCAATCCCCTGTTAGTTTCATTTCATTATATTGTATCGTGGAATGTTCTGGAAATAACTTCATCCTGCTGCTCTTTTGTCAGCTTAATAAAGTTTACTGCATATCCGGATACACGAACTGTCAGCTGAGGATACTTTTCAGGATGTGCCTGTGCATCTAATAATGTATCTTTTGTAAATACATTAACGTTTAAATGATGTCCGCCTTTCTCAGCGTAACCGTCTAATAAGTTTACTAGGTTGTCAACCTGTGCTTCTGTTGCTGCCATAATAAAAATCCTCCTTTATTTATTCATCAATTCCTTCATGTAATGTAGGAATATTACATGCCAAATCACCTTTGGCGCAGTCGGTACAACCCAACGACTCCACTGTTTTCTCAATGTCTGTTGAGTCATACGCAACTTCATTATTTTCATCCACTGTGATATTCATATGTCCCGTTCCGGCACTCATGCTGGAATCTAACATATTTATAATATCGTCAATCAATTTATTATCCATGATTCGCACCAAACCTCCTGTTAAGGATTAGTCTAAATCTACATCTAAGTCTCCGGCAAATACCTGATCTTCCTTACCTAATGCTCCAGGAATGATAGAGAATGTATTAGAAATACCATCCTGTGCATCCTTAAATGGCATCTTAGCTACAGATGCTAAGGAAGCTACTGCACCATGAGTATCTCTTCTATGCATCGGGTTAGCACCTGGTGCAAATGGTTCTCCACCCTTTCTACCATCAGGTGTAGATCCTGTGTTCTTACCATAAACTACGTTAGAGGTAATTGTCAGGATAGAAGTTGTAGGAATACCACCACGATATGTGTGGTTACCACGTACATAGCCCATGAAATCATGTACTAATTCTGCTGCCATTAAGTCAACACGATCATCATCATTACCATACTTAGGGAAATCGCCTTCTACTTCGTAATCTACAACGATTCCGTTCTCATCACGAATTGTCTTAACCTTAGCATACTTAATAGCGGATAAAGAGTCAGCTACTACAGACAGTCCGGCAATACCAGTTGCGAACCAACGTGTGATTCTTCTGTCATGTAATGCCATCTGTAATCTCTCATAGCAATACTTGTCATGCATGTAGTGGATAATGTTTAATGCGTTAACATAAACCTTAGCTAACCACTTCATCATGTCATGATACTTATCCATAACTTCATCAAAGTCAAGGTATTCAGATGTAATCGGTCTGTACTTAGGACCAACCTGCTTCTTTGTAATTTCATCAACACCACCGTTGATAGCGTATAATAAGCACTTAGCTAAGTTAGCACGTGCTCCGAAGAACTGCATTTCC
>CAZLTS010000160.1:0-3323 GCA_964562495.1 uncultured Lachnospiraceae bacterium
TTGCATCAAAGTCAATGTCATGATCTAACAGATATTTCATGGAAGGCGGAACATCTCCGTTTTCATACTTCTTATCATAGTGCCATGCCAGCGCCCACACCACTTCAATTCCCAGTTCATTTAAAACTCTGGATACTTCAAAGGTATAACCGGGTCCCATACCAATAACCGCCTTAAGTCCCTTTAATTCCTTCTTCACTTCTTCCAGCTTCGGTATGTAGATTGCCCGCTGCTCTTCTATATACTTCTCAATTTTATCACTTCGATTTGTAACCTTACCAATTTCCCGAAGCCATGTTTCAAAGCCTACGATACCGCACTGATTAATGCTTCTTACATAAGGCACGCCATATTTTTCTTCCAGCGCATTTCCCAGATAATTACCTAACGTTCCACAGATACATGTGGTAGCCAGTGATTCTGAAATATGGGATAATTCCTCCACAGTAGAATTACAGTATAAAAATACCGGTTCTAAATCAAACTGTTTAAACATCTCCATAATTTCCGGTCTTGCACTTTCATAGAAATTCTTGAAGTTAATTTTGTTATTTTTCTCCTTAGGTGGCTGAACAATAGCGGATAGCACTGCATGATCTGCAATATCAAAGCCTGTAGCCCAGATTCTTGACTTAAAACCTTCGCAGTGTACTGCCACTACAGGAACCTCTATTTCATCTCGTACCTCATCTACCACACTGTCAATGTCCTCGCCGATAATTCCCGTTGCACAAGAGCTGGTAACAAAAATTGCCTTAGGTGCATATCGTTTATTAACTTCTAAAATGATTTTACGAAGTGCTTCTGTAGAGCCAAAAATCGTATCATTTTCATTCATATCGGTACCCACGTAAACAGTATCGTTGGTTACTCCTCGCTTCTTCGCCATTACCTTATCCAGATAATAGGTACCCGCACTGGCTACGGAACATCCTGCCGGTCCGTGATGGATAATTGCCACATCTCGGATTGCTGATAATTGACCTAAAGCACAGCTTGATAAACAGCTGCTAGACTGAGAAAAGCACCGGGAGCATCCCTTTAATGTTCCACATTCACTCTGGGTTGCCAAATCTTTTAGGGAACCGATATATCCAGTGATGGACCCGATTCTGTTTTCTCTTGTTGCTACATTCGAATTGTTTAAATTGATAGCCATTTCGTTGCCTCCTCATTCCATATAGTTTTCCAATTCATTAATATATGCCTGCCCAATCTCTGATAATTGGACGTCCCTTCGGGTAATGTATCCTATAATCATCACTTCCTTTTCTTTCATAGGAATTGACATATATTCCATTCCATTAACACTTTCCTTTAGCAATCCAGTACCAATCGCATACCCGTTTAGTCCGGATAACAATTCCATAGACGTTGCCCTGTCATTGCTTTGTATAATCCGAGCGTATTCATATGTACTAAATGCTTCCTCCTTAAAATAGAAGGACGTATTATCTCCCTGTTCAAACACGACACATGGATATTCATCCAGTTGTTCCAGTGTCAGCTCCTTCTCCCCTGCAAGCGGATGCTGCTTGCCTACATAAACGAAAGTCTCCTTTTCCATAATCTTATGAAAAGTTAAATTTGATTCCTCAAAAAGATTTGTTAATATTTTCTGATTGTAGTGATTAAACCCGATAATTCCAATGTCACTGCGAAGCGTTTTGACATCTTCTATTACCTGCCTTGTCTGTGTTTCACTAATTGAGAATCTGTACTCATCTTCTCCATATTGGCGGGTAACGCTGATGAAAGCCTTTACCGCAAAAGCATAATGCTGGGAAGAAACATGAAACTCTATTTTTTTACTGTCCCGGTTTAAGTACTTATGTTCTAACAGCTCGTATTGTTCCAATACCTGTTTCGCATAGCTTACAAATTCTCTTCCTTCATTGGTTAAACTAACACCTGTTCTGGAGCGTTCAAATAGCTGTACTCCGATTTCGTCCTCCAATGCTTTGATGGCACTAGACAAATTGGGTTGCGAAATATATTCGTTTCTTGCCGCTTTCTGCATAGATTTTGCTTCTGATACTGCCAATACATATTTTAATTGTATAATCGTCATAGGTCCTTCTCCTTTTTAACTCTTTTCCCCCGGATACGCAATCACAGCGGAGCATTTTTATTTAATAGAAAATGCAATTTCCTATTAAATAAAAAACCAGAGATTTTCCATTACAGAAAACCTCTGGTTGTCCAGTCAGTTCTTAATTCTTATTTTCTTATTCTGTTCAATCTGTACTACCTTACCATCTTGTACCACAATGACAATCTGGCCATATTGCACTTCATCTACCATGTTTTTTACTACATCTAGATATTCCTGTTCCCCATATTCCCTTTTTTTTGCACTCACGCTGCCCATCTCCTTGCACTCATTCAACTGCCTATATTCTGTTATTTCCTACTTTCTTTCTAGGTTTTGTATGTATTAAGCTTATTGTAACCACATTTTCCATATTTGTCAATGCTTTTTTATGGCTGAATTGTTGTACTTAGGTATCGCTCCATTTCTTGGATATACAACTGGCTCATTTCACTATGTACAAGATTTTTTTTCCGTACATAACCGATTTCCATTTTACCCCCTGGATTCTCTCCATTATCCTGAAATGGCACTGCTACATAGTCCGTACCGTTTAATTCCTCACAAATAATACCAGAGCATAAGGTGTAACCATTTAATCCCACCATAAGATTTAGCATGGTGGCACGATCTGTTGCCTTGATGGTACGCAGATATTCACTGGTACTCAGTATCTCCTCTGACAAATAAAAGGAGGCCTGGTCTCCCTGTTCAAAGGACAAGCAGGGATACGGTGCAAGCTGAGAAAATGTAATGGACTGACACTGGGCAAGGGGGTGTCCCTTCCACATATACACATACGGATTGCAGTCAATCAGCTTATAAAATTCCAGATTATTGGTGCGAAGCAGCTTGGTTATGACTTTACGATTAAAATCATTTAAATACAAAATGCCAATTTCACTACGCATGGTATTTACATCTTCAATAATTTCCAACGTCTTTGTTTCCCGAATGGCAAACTCGTATTCATCCATATTAAACTTCTTAACCAGTTCTACAAAGCTTTTCACAGCAAAGGAATAGTGCTGAGTAGAGATGCCAAACTTCTTCTTTAGTGTTCCCTTCTCTCCGTATTTTTCTAAAATAGATTCATACTGGGTATAAAGCTGTCTGGCACGATAAATAAATTCTGTTCCGTCACTGGTTAAAGTAACACCTCTGCCACTTCGTTTAAATATGGTAATTCCTAACTCTTTTTCTAACTCCTGCAAGGCGCTGGAAAGAGAGG
>CAZLTS010000161.1:0-3293 GCA_964562495.1 uncultured Lachnospiraceae bacterium
CTTGGTTACAACTGCATCTGGGTTAATCTCGTGAATCCGTTCCTCAGCCACATCTATTTTATATTTCCCTACTGTTTTGCGGGTTGCATAAATCTGACGGTTTAAATTCGTCAGACACACCTTGTCATCGTCGATTAAGTCAATGGCACCAACACCGGAACGTACCAGCGCTTCCACTGTATAACCACCAACACCACCGATTCCAAATACGGCTACCCGACTGTTGGCCAGTTTTTCCATGGATTCTTTTCCTACTAATAATTCTGTTCTTGAAAATTGATTTAACATGCTTCCTCCTACACTGTATATGGAATTATTTTTCTACTGTAAACTGCAGACCATCTGCAGAAAAAACTGCTTTCTGACTAAGCTTTGCATAATAGTCAGTGATATAAGCCACTACAGCTTCATTTTTCTCGTCTAATGTAAAATACTGTCCGCCACATCCATCATGAAAATGCACATCTGTGGCGAAACGATTCTTAATTTCCTGTTTTAAAGCAATTGCATCATTTAAAGTAATCATGATACCTCCTATAATATAGCCTATACAGACAATTGTGAAATGGCTGATGTTTTCTGTTTTTCTCTCCTTCGACAGGCGCAGAGGCTTTGTCCGTATGTGATAGAATTTTACAGGAAACTTTCTAGCACTTCTATATAAACAGGCAATTGCAAAATCTCGATTAAACCCTGCTTCGGCAACTCACTTTGCTCAAACATGCCTACGCAGGGTTAAGTTTTGCAATTGCCTGTTTATGAAGTGCACGAAACTTTCCTAAATGCAATTCCACCACATACGGACAATTCCTCTAACGACTGTTCGAAGATTAGAAAAACAGCAATTATATCAATCAGCCAGTATGACACTTTTCTAAGAATTTACACATTTTCTACTGAGTACAGGAATCCGTTCTGCATGTGCCACTCCCTGTCCAGCCCCACCCGCAAACGGGGAAATTGTTTCGCAATTGTCTGGGATTAGTATATAGTTAAGGTGGTTCCTTGTCAAGAACAATAAAGTGCTTGACAGCCTGTATACATGGTGGTACTATATAGAAAACCTACCATATTGATAGGATTAGTCTGAAACGTAATAGGAGAAGGTTATGTGTGAACTGTTTGGGCTTTCTGCCAGAAATAAAAAGAATATCGTCCCTTATTTAAAGACGTTTTATAGCCACAGCGTGGAGCATCCCAATGGTTGGGGAATTGGTGTAGAAGATGGTAACGAGCTGCGTGTATATAAGGAGCCGGTCTCAGCAGTGGAGAGTGCGAAGCTGGGGATTGTTCTAGATGGAGTAGCTCCGGCAAAGCTAGTACTGGGGCACATAAGAAAGGCTACGATTGGCAGCGTACAAATGGAAAATTGTCATCCGTTTCAAGGTAGAGATGTGTCGGGAAGACAATGGACTTTAATTCATAATGGTACGATTTTCAGCGGATTGGAGCTGATTCCTTATGAGGGAAAGCAAAATGGCAGTACAGACAGTGAACGGATTTTGCTGTATTTAATTGATCAGATTAATGAGCGGATTCATAAGAAGAAGGAAGGCTTGTCAGAACAGGAACGATTTGCGGTAGTGGAACAGTTAGCAGCGGATTTGTCAGAGCGAAATAAGTTAAATTTCCTGATTTATGATGGAACTAGTTTGTACGTCCATGTGAATATGCGAGATACCTTATTTGTGAAACAGGAGAAGGACAGTGCTATGTTTGCAACAGTGCCTTTAGATGAAGAGGGCTGGGAGAATGTGCCTTTAATGACTGTTTTTTCCTATAAGGAGGGACAATTACAGTATCAGGGAAAGGCGCATACCCATGAATATATTAGTGCATTTAACACAGTTGCACAGCAGTACGAGTATCATATATAGCAGAATTTAGGAGGGTATAACATGAACCTGGAACAGGAGATTTACGACAAATATATTAAACCAACCCAGCGAAAGCGTGGTGCATATGTGGGAATTGAATTTGAACTTCCCATTGTGAATATGAATAAGCAACCGGTAGATTTTGCAGTAGTACATAGGTTGACAGATGCTTTTATTGAGAAGTTTCACTATGATGTAATCAACCGGGATGAAAAGGGGGATATTTATCTGACACAGTCTTCTGCAAATGGAGACGGGCTTTCTTACGATTGCAGTTATAATACGCTGGAGTTGTCTTTTGGAGTCGAAACGGATTTAAATGTAGTGTACAACCGATTTGTAGACTACTATTCTTTCATACAAGCTTTTTTAGAACCCTATCATTATACATTAACAGGCATGGGTGTAAATCCATACTATACGTTGAATCATAATGAACCCATACCAAATGGACGGTATCGAATGTTATTTCATCATTTGCAGTCTTATACGAAGTATGGGGAGGCATTGCCCTTTCATCATTATCCTAATTTCGGTATGTTTTCCTGTGCATCACAGGTGCAGTTGGATGTAGAGGAAAATCATCTTGTAGAAACCTTAAACACCTTTAATAAGCTAGAACCATTAAAGAGCTTGCTTTTTGCCAATTCCCTGTGGGGAAAGGAGTATGAGATTTTATGTGTACGGGATCAGATGTGGAAAAACAGTCTGCATGGTCTAAATCCGCATAATGTGGATATGTACGAAGCTCCATTTAAAACGGTGGATACCATAACAGACTACATTAAATCCATGAGCTTATACTGTGTGGAACGAGGGGAGAAATATATTAATTTTGCCCCTATTCCCCTGGAGGAATACTTTAGCAGAAAGGAAGTAACAGGAGAGTATTATGGGGATGGTGCTTACCATACCATAACCTTTCAGCCACAGAAAGAGGACCTGGCCTATTTGCGTTCCTTTAAATTAGAGGATTTGACTTACCGGGGAACGGTGGAATTTAGAAGTGCCTGTGCACAGCCTATGAAAGAGGCTATGACACCGGCAGCATTTCATACCGGCCTTCTGGAAAATCTACCTGCTTTAACCAAACTGTTGCAGGAGGATTCGGTAATTTACCACCATGGTTATGATGCATCACAGCTACGCCAGCTATTTAATTATCGTATCATACCGGATGGCTTTAATAAACGGGAGCTATCTGCCCTGTTAACTCGCATCTTAGATATTGCGAAGGACGGATTAGAGAAAAGGGGACAGGGAGAAACCAGATTTTTAATTCCCCTTTATACCCGGGCAGAACAATTATTAAGCCCTGCCAGACAGATGGCAGAGGGATTAGACAGAGGACAAACGTTAGAACACTATATACATCAGTTTGCTATACTATAGATATCTATTCAGAAAGTGTGAGAA
>CAZLTS010000162.1:0-3260 GCA_964562495.1 uncultured Lachnospiraceae bacterium
AAGGAAAAACAGTTATTATCCGGACCTTAGATGTAGGCGGTGACAAGGAAATCCCGTATCTTGGCCTTGAAAAAGAGGATAATCCATTTTTAGGCTTTCGGGCAGTCCGCTATTGTCTGCAGAATGAGGCGGTATATAAACCACAGCTACGGGCACTGCTTCGCGCCAGTGCATTTGGAGATGTGCGGATTATGGTACCCCTTGTTACCTGCGTAGACGAAATCCGGGCGGTAAAAGAACTTGTAAAAACCTATATGTCTGAACTAGACCGGGAAGGCATCGCCTACAATCCGGATATTCAGGTTGGGGTTATGATTGAAACACCGGCAGCCAGCCTGATTGCAGATGTGTTGGCAAAGGAGGCAGATTTCTTTAGCATCGGCACGAACGATCTGACCCAGTATACCATGGCGGTAGACAGAGGAAATGCTAAGGTGGCATATTTGTATTCGCCCTTCCAGCCTGCAGTGCTTCGTTCTATTAAGCATATTATTACCTGTGCAAAGAAGGAAGGCATCTCTGTGGGAATGTGTGGAGAAGCGGCAGCAGATCCATTGCTAATTCCCCTTCTGGTAGCGTGGGGCTTAGATGAGTTTAGTGTAACACCGGCTACGGTGCTAGCAACACGTAAGGCAATTCATCAGGTAAATTATAAAATGGCAGAGAAAATTGATGCCGCTGTGTTAAATTGTACAACAGAACAGGAAGTAGTGGAAATTTTAAAGAGAATGTGCTAGAATAAAAGGGATTTTATTTTAGGACAGAAGACGGAGTGGGTTCTAAGATAATTTTAGAACCTGCTCTTTCGTTTTGTTTATAAATTAAGTTACAGAATTGGAGGGAGCATGGATACAACTACACTTAAATTATTATCTAAGGAGTATCCGACAATTAAAGAGGCAGCAGCCGAGATCGTAAATTTAAATGCAATCCTGACACTGCCTAAGGGAACGGAGTATTTCTTTAGTGATCTGCATGGAGAATATGAAGCATTTTCCCAACTGCTTCGCAGCGCATCAGGAAATATTATGGATAAAATTAACCAGATTTTTGACGCGTCAGTTACAACAGTGGAGAAGGAATGGCTGACAATTTTAATCTGCGAGCCTAAGCGGATTTTAAAACAGGAACGGGAGAAGGAGACTTATAAAGAATGGTTTGGCGATACAGTGGTGAAGCTGATACAGGTCGTGAAGGCCATCTCTGAGAAGTACACCCGGTCTAAGGTAAGAAAGAAGGCACCTCAGGCCTTCTCTTATGTCATTGATGAATTACTGCATGTGGAATATGAGAATAAGACACTGTATTATGACAGTATTATAGATTCTATCTTTGATACCGGTATGGCTGAGGATTTTATTACCGGAATATGCCAGATGATTCAGCGGCTGGCAGTAGATAGTCTGCATATTATTGGGGATATTTATGATAAGGGTCCCCATGCAGATAAGATTATGGAGGAGCTTATCACCTTTGGTGAGGTGGATATCCAGTGGGGAAATCACGATATGCTTTGGATGGGTGCAGCCTGTGGTAATCGGGTCTGCATGGCGCAGGCTATTTGCAACAGCATCCGCTATAACAGCTTTGATTTCTTAGAGGATGGTTATGGCATTAATCTGCGTGCGTTAAGTATTTTTGCAGAGAAAACCTATGGAGACGATCCCTGTGAGCAGTTCATTCCTAAGAAGTTTGATGAGAATAAGTATGATCCGGTAGACAGTAAGCTGGCAGCGAAGATGTTTAAGTCTATGATGATTATTTTACTTAAGGAAGAGGGACAGCTTTACAAGCAGCATCCTGAGTATAAGCTAACCCATCGGATTATGCTTGAGAAGATTAATTATGAAGCAGGCACAGTTACCCTAGATGGTGCTACCTATGAATTGAAGGATAAGAATTTTCCTACGGTAAATCCTGAGGATCCTCTGGCACTAACAGAGGAAGAACGGGAGCTTATGGAGGTAATCAGCAGCTCCTTTTTACACAGTGCGAATCTGCAGCGCCATGTGAAGTTTTTATACACCAAGGGAAGCATGTATAAGGCGGTAAATGGCAATTTACTGTATCATGGCTGCATTCCGTTAAATGAAGACGGTTCCATGTGGACCATTGTAAACGGTCCGCTAGTGCTGTATGGTAAGGCATATCTGGATGTAATTACAGAAGGTGTCAAGAGTGCCATAGTTTCTGCTAAGACTTCAAAGCCGGATATTCGTTCCAGAGATTTTATGTGGTATTTGTGGTGCGGACCACATTCCCCGTTATTTGGAAAGAGTAAGATGTCTACCTTTGAACAGTATTTCATTGCTGATAAAGCATCCCATAAGGAGGTTCGCAATCCCTATTATGATTGGATGGAAAATCCAGACATTATCGATTCAATTTTAGAGAATTTTGGCCTGCAGGGAGACAATTGCCATATCGTAAACGGCCATGTGCCGGTTAAAGTAGGGGAGAATCCCATTAAGGCAGAGGGAAAATTATTTGTTATTGATGGTGGTATTTCTAAGGCTTATCACACCAGTACGGGAATTGGTGGTTATACACTGATTTATTCTTCTAATAATCTTCTGCTTGCAGAGCATAAGCCTTTTGTTAATGGTGCAACCTATTTATTGCCCAAGGTAGCAGTTGTAAAGCATATGGAGGAACGAATTCTGGTAGGCGATATTGATAAAGGAAAAGAGCTGCGGGAAGACATTGTTTTACTGGAACGGCTGATTGATGCCTATCGAAGTGGACGAATTAAGGAAAAATATTAAGTAATACATTAAGAACTGACAAGGAAGTGAGGATGGCACAATGTGCGGTATTGTTGGATATATTGGAAAAACGAATGATCACGCCGGGATCATTGAGAAGATGCAGGAGAGGATTGCCCATCGTGGTCCGGATGGCAGGAGCCATTACATAGATGGCGATGTTGTTTTGGGACACGTGCGTTTAAGTATTATTGATGTAGAGGGCGGTGCCCAGCCTATGCAGAATGAGGACGGCACAGTTACCATTGTATTTAACGGTGAGATTTATAACTATAAGGTTTTACGAGAAGAGTTGATTGCCAAAGGTCATGTATTTAAGACCAATAGTGATACAGAGGTTTTGGTTCATGGATATGAGGAGTATGGTGCAAAACTTTTAAATAAGCTGCGTGGTATGTTTGCCTTTGTAATCTGGGATCAGAAGAAGCAGAAGCTTTTTGGTGCCAGGGATTTCTTTGGTATTAAACCATTTTACTATGCAAAGATGGAGGATAC
>CAZLTS010000163.1:0-3242 GCA_964562495.1 uncultured Lachnospiraceae bacterium
TAATTCCTTCGGCGAGGTAGGTGGTATCTTCTTGGAAGTTGGTCCAGGTGTTGTATTTAACAGCACATTTAAAAGACTTGTTTTTCCTTTTCTCGATACACCCTCTATTACTGTGATTCCCTGAATGGGAATGTAAAACGTTTTTCCCTGAATACTTTCTAATTTATAGTTTAAACTGATATTGCTTAATGTGATTCTTTGCTCCATTTCACCCTCCATGTCGTAATGCTTTGTATGTTGTCATGTGAAAAATCAGCTTTACCACCTGTTCCATTCCATATGCCAATATCATAATCAAAATTGTCCACCCAAACAATTCATCTGTATTTAAATAAATCTTTGATAAGTAAATCTGTTCCCCCAATGTGTCCTTGGCAACGCCAATAACCTCTGCCGCTACCCCTGCTTTAAAACACATGCCAATAGCAAGAGCCGCATTCTGCCGGATACCTGCTGCCATCTGTAGATAATACACATAATACATCCGCCGAAAAACTCCCATGCGAAAAACTTCTGCCATTTCTACCAGCTTGCTATCCACACTTTTTAATCCCTGTAGTATACCAGAATACAAAATTGGTACCACAATAATAAAGGAGATACCTCTGGCAATTCCTTCTGAACCCATCCAGATTAGGATAAGGATAATAAAGGATGCCACAGGGACAGATTTAAATATGTGTACAATGGGTGCAAGGAGCATCTGCACATAATCACTATGACTGGCTGCTACTGCACATACCACTGACACCACCAGTGCAAGCGAAAATCCTATGGCAATGCTGGTCAAAGAATTTCCTATAATGGACATAAAGTTATCCTGCTGTAAAATGCGGATAATAGCCTGTAACACTGACACTGGTCCTGCTATAATAATCTGATTGTGAATCACTGTTACAGCCACCTGCCATATACACAGGTAGATGGCTGCAACAGACAATTTCTTAATTATTGTAATAAAATGCTTCATCCGGCAGATTTCCTCCAACTGACTGAGAATCCTGCTCATACAAGGTCTGTAAATATGCGCCTAGCTTCGTCTTCATATCACTGCCGCTAATATAAGTAATATTGCAATAAGGCAATGCCTGTTTTGCAACGCCTTCCTTTACAATATCATACTTGCCTACCAAGGCTGCTGCCTCATCTGTATGCTCGTTGGTGTAGGCAACGGACTCCTCATAATCCTTTAAAAACTGTGCAACTGCTTCCGGATTCTCCTCTAAGAACGCATTTCTTACAATGGTAACACCAGTAACCAAACTGCTGTCTACCCCTAAAGCATCCCATAAATCAGAAAAGCTTAGTGCCATCTTTAACTGGTCATTAGACGTCATAGCTACTGTAACATAAGGCTGTGGCAGAATACCAATGGCATTCTCTTCTTCTGCCAATACTGCTGCTACCTCTGTAGCCTCTGACTTAAATTCCAGTGTAATCTTAGATGCGTCTACATCATACTGCTCTAACAGGTAGTTAAGTGCATATTCCGGTGTAGTACCTTTTCCGGTCATATATACCGTCTTGCCTTCTAAATCCTTTAAGCTTGTAATGCTGTCATCTGCAGTTACTACATATAAAACACCCAGCGTATTAATGTTTAAAACGGTAACCTGCTTGTCTGTCTTATTGTAAAGAATAGATGCCAGATTTGCCGGTACTGTTGCAATATCCACATTTCCCTGAATGACCGCTGCTGACAATTCATCCGCTGCTGTTACAATGTTAAAATTGTAATTCGCCTTATCTTCATTATCCATTAAAGACACAAGTCCCATGGCTGTTGGTCCCTTTAAGGTTCCAATATTAATAGCCACATCACTTGTGTCCGCATTACCTGCAGTAGTTTCTGTTGTGTCCTTCTGCTTTGTTGTGTCTGTTTCCTTTGTGTCCTCACTACTGCAGCCTGCTAGTGCAAAGATGCCTAACATAAAAACTGCCAGAAGTAGGATTACATTTTTTCTTACCATTCTTTGTTTTCTCCTTTTGCAAAAAAATTATAGTCATGTTAAATATAACAAATTTGCAGTTCTAATTCAAGTATCTATGGTAATTTTGCACAATAGAAAATGCAATTTCGCTTATACACAAAAACAGATAGCGGGCTTTTGGGCTGCAAGCAACCCACAGTCTGCTATCTGCTGTTATGTCTTAACTGTTACTATAAACTTATGTATCAATATTCCCACTTAACAAATTTCTTTTTTGTAACATTAATAATGCCATTTAATATGGATACAACGATTCCAATAAATATAATTCCGGCAATTGCCTTATTATAGTTGGCGTAGTTTAGAGAAACTCTTACATAATACCCCATTCCGGCATTTGCTCCTATCATCTCCGCCGCTGTCAAAGTCATCAACGCGGTTGCTAACTGTATGGGCAATCCGTTGGCAATACGGGGTATATTAAAAGGAATGATAATTCGGAACAATATAGTGAATGTAGATAAATTCAATACCTTTGCCGAATTAATAATTCTGTTTTCTACAAAAGCCGTATTGTTAATCGCTCCCATAAAGCTTCCCCAGAAAATGCTAAGGAAAATAACAAAAATCGAGGCAGAACGGAATGTTGGCATTAATAAAACTACATAGGGTGTATACACCAGTGCCGGCACTGTAGAGATTGCTTTTGCAATGGGATAGATTGCATTGGTCAATCTTTTTTTCCAGCCTACCAGTGTTCCCAATATGACTGCTACGAAAATCGCTGATGTCATTCCCACAATCAGTAAAAACATGGAGCTTAAAAATCCATCAAAAATCGTTTCGTAGTCCTCTACAAATACATAGAACACATTTTCCGGCGCCGGGACAAATACATAGGGCAGGGAATTTAATCGGGAAACAAAAAACTCCCATATTAGCAAAACCAAATACACAAAGCCCACAATATCCTTTACAGCCTGCCGTTTTTTCTCATTGCCGGTGCGGATTAAGAAATAGATTTCTATAGCAATCAATACAACTGCAAATGCTTTAATATCCTTTAGTCCGATTCTCATCTCTTCGGCATATTTACTTGGCATTAGAAAGCACAGCCAGATTAAAACGAAAAACAGGTCTGGAAGATTCAGTATGCGATTTTTAATAAAACTTTTCATAGCAAAACCTCCTCGCCGCCAATTTCATTGTAAATATGTACTCTGTAGAAAAGTCGAACCAGAATTCCACGAAGCCGATTATATTCTTCATTTCCTATAAGACTTACTCCATCTCACGGTCTTGGTCAAACTA
>CAZLTS010000164.1:0-3238 GCA_964562495.1 uncultured Lachnospiraceae bacterium
TCCTTTTACCTCCCAATTATAACATAGATTTGGGGAAAATCAAGTCCAAATTGTACAAAAATACCAACAAACTATAAAAAAATTTAAAAATGAATAGATTTCATAATCGTGTAGCATACTAATTCTTGTAACAGAGAACCAAACATGCACAAAATAAGGAGCATTATCATGGCAAAGAACGAAACAAATTCTACCTCAAAGAACAGTACCTCAAAGAACAGCACTTCGAAGAACAGCACTTCAAAGAGCAGCACTTCAA
The DNA here is from genome assembly GCA_964562495.1 of uncultured Lachnospiraceae bacterium. GTDB lineage: Bacteria > Bacillota > Clostridia > Lachnospirales > Lachnospiraceae > CANQSA01. The sequence continues at coordinate 260 of CAZLTS010000164.1, forward strand.
AAAATGCAGCTTCCAAGAACAGTACTTCGAAGAATGCTTATAACTGCCACGATGAATTTGACGACTAAGGCATAGAAATTCATCAAGGACAAAAACTGCGGCATGGAACAGAATCTATGCCGTAGTTTTTACATATAAAAACGTGTCATTTGTGTTCCTGGTTCATATGAATAGAATATAATCATAAATAAGGAGGACCTATGACAAGAAGATTGATTGTGATTTCACCCACAGAAGCGGATGCGTATATTGATCAGGGCTGGGTTCTGATAGATTTGCGGGAAAAGGAGCAGTATAAAGCAGGGCATCTGAAAAATGCAATCAATATGCCCTATGAGGATTTAGATTATTCCAGGTTTGTAAAATACAGAAATAGAGGTTTGCTGCTTTATTGTGAACGCGGTGCATCCAGCATGATTGTAGGAAAGGAATTGGCAAAACATGGGTATTATGTAGCTTCCATGGCAGGCGGAATTCGTGCTTATCGTGGAAATCGATTGCAAAAAGATTGACAAGCAGGAAGATTTTATTTAATATAGAATATTATTAGATTTAAAGAATTACAGGTGAATGAATGGATTTATATACATTAGTTGCACCCTGCCATTTTGGCATGGAAGCAGTATTAAAAAGAGAAATCAACGATTTAGGATATGATATAGAGAAGGTAGAGGATGGCAGAGTGTCTTTTATTGGCGATATAGATGCCATCTGCAGATGTAATATTTTCCTGCGCAGCGCAGAACGAATTCTGCTGCAGATAGGAAGATTTCAAGCTGTCACCTTTGAAGAGCTATTTCAGAATACGAAAGCGCTGCCATGGGAACAGTGGATTCCGAAGGATGGCAAGTTCTGGGTTACGAAGGCAAACTCTGTAAAAAGTAAGCTGTTTAGCCCTACAGACATTCAGCGTATTGTGAAGAAGGCAATGGTTGAACGGATGAAGGAACATTATGGAATTTCCTGGTTTGAAGAAACAGGTGCGTCTTATCCGGTAAGAGTGTCTTTCTATAAGGATGAGGCAATTGTGGCATTGGATACAACAGGAGATTCCTTACATAAGCGGGGCTATCGTCAGATGACTGCCAAGGCACCTATTTCTGAGACGCTGGCGGCAGGGCTTTTGATGCTGACACCATGGAAGGCAGACCGCATTTTGGTGGACCCCTTTTGTGGAAGTGGTACATTTCCCATTGAAGCGGCTATGCTGGCTATGAATATGGCACCGGGAATGAACCGCTCCTTTACGGCAGAACAATGGACAAATACCATTGCTAAGAAGTATTGGTATGATTGCATCGAGGAGGCACAGGACATTATAAATCATGATGTGACAGTAGACATACAGGGATATGATTTAAATCCACAGATGGTTCAGTATGCCAAGAAGAATGCCCAGGAGGCAGGCGTAGAGGATAAGATTCATTTTCAGGTAAGAGATGTCGCAGACTTAAGCCATCGGGGAAAATATGGTTTTCTTGTAACCAATCCGCCTTATGGAGAGAGACTGGAGGAGAAGGAAGCACTGCCTGCATTATATAAGACAATAGGACAGCGATTCTTAGGGCTGGATAAATGGTCTGCTTTTATCATTACGTCCTATAAGGATATTGAACGGGATATGGGAATTAAGGCGACAAAGAACCGTAAGATTTACAATGGTATGATTCAGACTTATTTCTACCAGTTTATGGGACCAAAGCCCCCAAAGAAAAATGTTTAAGAGGTACAGCATGAAGAAGATAATAGTAGCAACAGGAAATGAAGGAAAGATGCGGGAAATCCGCATGATAATGAAGGATTTAGATGTAGAGCTGGTTTCTTTGAAGGACGCCGGTATTGAGGTAGATATAGAAGAAAATGGTACAACCTTTGAGGAAAATGCCATTATTAAGGCAAAGGCTATTATGGAGATGACCGGTGGGGTTGTTATGGCAGACGATTCCGGATTGGAGGTTGATTATTTAAATAAGGAACCTGGGGTGTATTCAGCCAGATATTTAGGTAAGGATACGCCATATTCTGTAAAGAATCAGAGTATTATAGACAGACTGGCAGATGCTAAGGGAGATGAAAGAAGCGCCCGTTTTGTGTGCGCCATTGCAGTTGCATTTCCAGATGGCAGAATATTGACAACCCGGGGAACCATTGAGGGAGTAATCGGTTATGAAGAAAAGGGAGAAAATGGATTTGGTTATGATCCCATTGTTTATGTGCCAGAATATGGTATGACTACAGGTGAGATGGAGCCTGATTTTAAGAATACCATAAGCCATAGAGGACGCGCCATAGCCAAGATGACGAAGCTGTTGGAGAATGCCTAGGAAAGAGGTGCCTGGATGAAAGTCTTAATTGTTAGTGATACCCATAAACATCATGAAAATTTAGAATTGGTATTAAGCCGTATTAAGCCTATTGACTGTATGATTCATTTGGGAGATGCAGAAGGGTATGAGGATTATATACGGTCTATTTGTGAATGCCCACTGTATATTGTACAGGGAAATTGTGACTGGTTTTCCAATTTGGATCGAGAGATGAATGTTATGTTAGGCAGGCATAACATTTTCATGACACATGGACATTATTATTACGTTACTGTGAACCGCAATATTATTATGGATGAAGCCAGGGCAAGGGGCAGTGATATTGTTATGTATGGACATACCCATGTTCCCTTGTTAGAGTATAGAGATGGACTTACTATTTTGAATCCGGGCAGTTTGTCCTTTCCACGTCAGGAGGGCAGAAAACCTTCCTATGCCATGATGGAAATCGACAAGGATGGAGAGGCACATTTTACAATCAGTTATCTTGAAAAGTAGAACAATACAGGAAAACTTGAGGAAATAAGCCAAAAATAAGATGTTTAAAAATTTTTTAAAAAAAGTGTTGACATTTGGGTGCGTGCCATGTATAATATGCCTTGCGTGTTGAGAGAGACGCAAGAAAATAAGAAATCGGGGTGTGGCTCAGCTT
>CAZLTS010000165.1:0-3228 GCA_964562495.1 uncultured Lachnospiraceae bacterium
ATAGGAAGCAGGCATACGATAAAGGTGCAGCCACAGCGGATTATGCCCATAACCCATTTGTTAATCGCTGAAAATCCGGCAGACTCGCTTTTTCGTTTTGTAAATAGCAGGCAACCAAGTGCTATGTATAAGCATGCCAGAATCAGAGTGTAAATTTGACTGCTGGCAGTAATAAAGGGTGCCATAATGTCTTCGCCTTGGTTTACAATTATGGCAAACAGTGGTCCAATTACAAGGTTGTAAGAGGATGAAAGCACTGGGAAGGCACTGAAACCATCTAAAAACGGAACGGTTTCTGTTAAGGAATCTGTTATATTAAATAAGATTGCTCGCGGTAAAAACAGAATCAGTACTGTTAGTAAAATATTCGCTGCTGAGGTGCCGGTTAAGGACATGGCAACTAAAATAGCGGCAATCACAAGGATACAGCCAATGAAAATCCCCCCTGCAAATACAAACATGGAAAGAACATTAATGGTAATATACCTATGATAAATAGCAAGTACAATGCCAGCAGCAGCCAGATTTAATAAAATAATTGCTGCAATCCATGTAAGAATGGCTGCAAGGTAGCTAAAGAATAAACAAGCTCTTGTTACCGGTATGGAGTGATAGAAATCACTGTCCTTACGCTTATTTAAAAAGCGGAACATAAATAAGGCCATCAGCGGTGCCAGTACATAAGGCAGCAGTAGTAAAAATAAGGTCGGCTGGTAATATTGCAGCACACGGTATATGTCAGCAGCATTGAGATATACGTCGTATATATCGCAGTCAGACTTTGTGGTAATTACGTTAAACACAACGGTAATCAGCAAGGAGATAAAGCCAAGGATTCGCAATTGTTTTAAGCCTTGTATATATAGTCGCAGGTTAAATGGTTTCTTTGTTTTCATGACTTACCTCCTCTAAAATATGTGAATAATCATAGCCTAGTGCCTCTACCTCATAGGTAAATACTTCTTCTAAAGTAAGAGGAAGTACATCTAGCAGTAACGGGTTCATGCCACGCAGCTTATACATAACATCATCTCGATTCCCCTGTACGATTAAGGTGCAAACAGAGCCTGCCTGTTTGAAATTCATAATCTCAATACCGCTAAAGGATTCCTTGCTACAGGGGGCGTTAAAGGCAATCTGTACCTTAAATAAATTTGTCTTTAAATCCTGAATATCACTTTGTAATACGATACCGCCCTTGTGCAGCAGAGCCAGTTGGTCGCAGGTGTCCTCCAGCTCTCGCAGAGAGTGGGAAGTAATCACAGCAGTAGCACCGCGGTCTACCACGTCTTGACAAATCAGACCTTTTACTACATTACGCATAATGGGGTCTAGTCCGTCAAAGGTTTCATCAAAGAACAGATAATCCGGTTTGGTCGCCAGTGCCAGAATGGTAGCAGCCTGCCGCTTCATGCCTTTAGAGAACGCATTAACGGGTGATTTCGGATTTAACTGAAAGTCTGCTGTAAGAGCACGAAACTGCTCCATGTCAAATTCAGTGTAGATGCTTTTGTAAAAATCTGCCATAGTATTCATAGAGGCTCCCGGCAGAAAATATAGCTCATCCGGCAGATAACAAATCCGCTTTTTGGCAGCAGGATTTTCATAAATGGGTGCGCCGTCTAATTGAATTCTTCCTTCATCCGGACGGAACACACCGGTGATTAAACGTAAAAATGTGGATTTGCCGGCGCCATTGGTTCCAACCATGCCGTAGATACAGCCATTTGGAATGGTGCAGGTGATATTATTTAACGCAGTACAATCACCAAAGCGTTTGGTGATACTCGTTGCCTCAATCATTAGAATATACCTCCTCGATTATTTTAATTAACTCCTCTTTTTCAAAATGTGCCAGCTTAAGCTGACCGGTCAGCTCCCGTAATGTGTTTAGTTTCCCTGCCATATTCTGACGTATGACTGTTGCTGCGTCTGTGCAGATGAAACACCCTCGCCCCGGGGCTGAGTGTATAATACCTCGCCGATCCAGTTCAGTGTAAGCCTTCTGAATGGTGTTGGGATTAATAGACAACTGGGTAGACAGACTTCGCACCGACGGAATCTGGTCGCCCGGCTTTAACACACCCGTTAGCACATAACGCTCCACCGAGTCAATAATCTGTTCATACACCGGTTGCCTGGATAAGGGATCCACTTGAAACATTTTCCATAGCCTCCTTTCAATGAAATAAGTGTACTAGCAACTGTAGTACACTTAATATACACAACAAAATAAGGTTTGTCAATACCTAAAGCGGAAGAAGTTTTATTTACAAATTCCAGTATATATGGTAATGTAGTTGTTGAAATTACTAGGATATTTTAAGAAAGGCGGAAGAACGATATGTATCAGAAAATCAAGAATTTTTGTTTCTTTATAATCTGTATTTTATTGGTTGCCACTGTAGTATTGTGTGGCCTGTTAATGAAGGATTTGCGTAATGAGATTACTGCAAAAAAAGAGGCTGCTGCTACAACGCCAGTTGCCACAGACTCTGCTGCCACATCCGCCTTATCTACTATGCCTGCATCAAATCAGGCTGAAACCACCACAGAAGATATAACCAGTCTGCCCGATGATGTGGATACTTATATAGCGGATTCTATTTTTGTAGGTGATTCCCGCACACTGGCGCTTGCCACTCAAGAACTGCTGCCTTCTTACAATACCTTTGCTGAAGACGGCATCAATCACGTTACCTATATGAGCCGTTCTTGGAGTGATACATTTACTGGTGCCTATGGCGATATCTTCCAAATCGCTGCAGCCAGAACTCCGGCACGTATCTATGTGGCTCTAGGTGTAAATGGCATTGGCTTTATGGAAACAGACTATTTTCTATCCACTTATGAAGAACTGATTACAGGCTTACAGGCAGCTTCTCCCACTTCTACGATAATTATAGAAGCCATATTACCTGTAAGCATTAACTATGTGCCGTACGACACTGACCTGTCAAATGTTGAAATCCACACTATGAATGAAGCACTAAAGACTATGGCTGCCCGCCTAGGTGCTGTCTATCTTTCCATTGACGCTGCTGTCAGTAATGAAAGTGGGGATATGAATGAAAGCTATAACCGAGGTGACGGACTTCATTTTAATGAGGAAGGCTGCGAGGCAATCTATAACTATATTCTGACACATGCAGTTAGTGAATAATAATGGATGCTTTTTAATAACTGCTTCTGGTGGTAAAAATGAATGGAGATGAACATGAGATTTAA
>CAZLTS010000166.1:0-3199 GCA_964562495.1 uncultured Lachnospiraceae bacterium
ACAATATCATCTCCATGCTCTTTCACAGCAATGCAGTAATTATTTACCCCTTTTATGGTTTGGTCAAGCTCTGTCAACTCATGGTAATGAGTGGCAAACAATGCCTTAGCGCCTAGCAGCTTTGGATTACTAATATGCTCCACAACTGCCCATGCAATGCTTAAGCCGTCAAAGGTGCTGGTACCTCTGCCGATTTCATCTAAGATTAACAGGCTGTTGGCAGTAGCATTTCTTAATATATTGGCTACCTCTGTCATTTCAACCATAAAGGTACTCTGGCCACTTGCCAAATCATCAGAAGCACCTACACGGGTAAAAATCCGGTCACAAATACCAATATTGGCACTGTCTGCCGGAACAAAAGACCCAATCTGCGCCATTAACGTAATCAAGGCAGTCTGACGCATATAAGTGGATTTACCAGCCATGTTAGGACCGGTAATAATTGCCAAGCGGTTTCCATTATTGTCAAGATAGGTATCATTTGCCACAAACATCTCATTGGAAGCCATCTGCTCTACGACCGGATGTCTGCCTGCCTTAATATCAATAATTCCCTTTTCATTAATTTTAGGCTTCACATAGTGATTGCGCTCCGCTACAAATGCCAGTGACGTAAATACATCCAGTCTTGCTATCCCACGTGCTGTTTTCTGAATCCGAACGATCTCCTGGGCAATGGTATCCCGGATATCACTAAACAGACGATATTCCAAGGCAGTCAACTTATCCTCTGCCCCTAAAATCACATCTTCTAAATCCTTTAATTCGCCTGTTGTATAACGCTCTGCATTGGCTAAAGTCTGCTTTCTGATATAATGCTCCGGCACCAGATTGGCATAAGAGTTTGTAACCTCCAAATAGTAACCAAACACTTTATTATATTTAATCCGCAGATTTTTAATTCCTGTGGCCTCCCGTTCCTTCTCTTCTAACTGAGCAAGCCATGTTTTACCCTCTGTCTTTGCCTTACGCAGACGGTCTACCTCTTCATTGTAGCCTTCTTTAATCATGCCGCCATCTCGAATCTGCAAAGGCGGATCATCAATAATGCTTTGTTGTATTAAAGCTACAATATCAGAAAGTATATCCAAATCTTCATTGATTTGATTTAGCAGGGTACAGTTAAAATCCTCCAGTATGGTTTTAATAGGCGGCAGCATCTCTAAGGAAGAACGAAATGCGATTAAATCTCTGGGATTGGCAGAACGATAAGAAATCTTCGTAATCAGACGTTCTAAATCGTAAATGGGATTTAAGTATTCCCGCAGCTCATCCCGATTAATTAACTGTGCATTTAATTGGGAAATGGCCTCCTGACGGTCTAAAATTTCCTGTTTTTCAATTAAAGGCTGTTCTACATAGCTTCGAAGCAGTCTGGCTCCCATAGCAGTCTTGGTTTTATCCAGTACCCATAATAAAGAACCTCGTTTTTGCTTCTCCCGAAGAGTTTCCGTCAACTCCAGATTTCTTCTTGTAGAAGTATCGAGAACCATAAATTTACTTGTTGCATAAGGCGAAATATTAGTTAAATGCTCCAATGCATTTTTTTGTGTTTCCAGTAAATATTTTAACAGCGCTCCTGCAGCAATCATGCCACAGGGATATTCCATCAATCCAAAGCCATTTAGATTTAATACCCCAAAATGGTCTTTTAATGTATTCTTTGCCGTTTCATCATCAAAATACCAGGCGTCCAGACTGTTGATACAAATATGCAGCCGGTTCTTCAAATCCTCTATGTTTAATCCGCTGACAAACAAGGCGTCATTACATACGATTTCAGAAGGCATATACTTGTGAATCTCATCAACCAGCATAGATACAGAAGGAACCTCTGTTACATAGTACTCTCCTGTTGTAACATCAACAATGGAGAGTCCAAATTCCTCCGTTGTTGCCAGAATACACATAAGATAATTATTCTTTCCATCCTCTGTAGCAGTATTCCCTAAATTGGTTCCCGGGGTGACAATACGCACTACGTCCCGTTTTACCAATCCTTTTGCCAAAGCAGGATCCTCTACTTGTTCCACAATGGCAACCTTATGTCCGTTTTTCACTAATTTGTCCAGATACAAGTCCACTGCATGATAAGGAACGCCACACATAGGTGCCCTTTCCTCTAAACCACAGTTTTTCCCTGTTAATGTAATCTCTAATTCCTTAGAAGCAATCTGGGCGTCCTCGAAAAACATTTCATAGAAATCCCCCAGCCGGTAAAACAAAATACAATCCGGATAATTTGCTTTTACTTCCAAATACTGCTCCATCATAGGAGTCATCTTTGCTTTCATTTGTTCTCTCCATTTCGCAGCTTATACTGCTTCGCCAATATAATAAAATCCCTTGGCTTCTTTTAATCTAACGGTAACAAACTTACCAATCAGGCTGGCATCACCTGGAAAATGTACCACTGCATTGTTTGAAAGACGGCCTGTAACATAGCCCTCCTTATGGGAATTTACTTCCTCAACTAAAACTTCCATATCCTGTCCTTCATATGCACCACATTTTGTTGCACTAATTTCCTGTACCACCTTAAGCAGGCGATCAAAGCGCTCCTTAATCACATCCTCCGGCACCTGATTTTTCATAGCTGCTGCAGGCGTTCCTGTACGCTTAGAATAAATAAAGGTAAAGGCACTGTCAAACTGCACCTGTTTTACCACATCTACCGTATCTAGGAAATCCTCCTCTGTTTCTCCCGGAAAACCTACGATAATATCTGTAGACAACGCAATATCCGGCACCGCAGCTTTAATACGCTTTACTAATTCTAAGTAGCTTTCCTTTGTGTAGTGACGATTCATTTCCTTTAAAATACGGCTACTGCCTGACTGCATAGGTAAATGCAGCTGCTTGCAGATCTTCTTAGAATCCTTTAATACTTCAATTAACTCATCTGACAAATCCTTGGGATGAGATGTCATAAAGCGGATACGCTTCAACCCCGGAATTGCTTCAACCTGCTTTAAAAGCTGGGCAAAAGTAACCTTCGGTTCTAAATTCTTGCCATAGGAATTTACATTCTGACCTAACAGCATAACTTCTACCACACCATCAGCCACTAACGCTTCAATCTCTGCAACAATGTCCTCTGGCTTTCTGCTTCGCTCCCGTCCTCTTACATAAGGAACGATGCAATAGCTGCAGAAATTATTGCAGCCAAACATAATATTGACACCGGACTTAAAGG